>DASTGE010000809.1:0-2750 GCA_035719405.1 Burkholderiaceae bacterium | reverse complement strand
TTGGCCTGGATCGCGGTCGTGCCCTCGTAGATGGTCAGGATCTTTGCGTCGCGCAAGTACTGCGCCGCGCCGGTCTCCTCGATGAAGCCCATGCCTCCGTGCACCTGCACGCCAAGGCTGGCCACTTCAAGGCTCATCTCGGTGCTGTAGCCTTTGACCAGCGGCACCATGAACTCGTAGAACGCCTGGTTCTGCTTGCGTACCTGCTCGTCAGGATGTGCATGAGCCGCGTCGTAGGCCCCGGCGGCGACGATTGCCATCGCCCGGCAGCCCTCGGTGAGGGCACGCATGGTCATCAGCATACGCCGCACGTCGGGGTGATGGATGATGGTGGCCGCCGCATTCACGGATCCATCGACCGGCCGCGACTGGACACGCTCGCGAGCGTAGGCGACCGCCTTCTGGTAGGCGCGCTCGGCCACCGCGATGCCCTGAACGCCCACCGCATAGCGCGCCGCATTCATCATGATGAACATGTACTCGAGGCCACGGTTCTCCTGGCCCACGAGCCAGCCCACCGCCCCGCCATGATCACCGTATTGCAGCACGGCCGTGGGACTCGCCTTGATGCCAAGCTTGTGCTCGATGCTCACGCAATGCACGTCGTTGCGCTCGCCCAATGAACCGTCGGGCTTGACGAGGAACTTGGGCACGACAAAGAGCGAAATGCCCTTCACGCCTTCCGGCGCGCCGGTAACGCGCGCAAGCACGAGATGGACGATGTTGTCCGCCATGTCGTGCTCGCCATAGGTGATGAAGATCTTGGTGCCGAAGATGCGGTAGCTGCCGTCGGGCTGAGATTCGGCACGGGAGCGGACCAGCGAGAGATCGGAGCCCGCCTGGGGCTCGGTCAGGTTCATTGTGCCCGTCCACTCGCCGGAGATCATCTTCGGGATGTAGATCGAGCGCAGCTCCTCGCTGCCCGCAGTGAGGAGCGCCTCGATGGCGCCGTCGGTCAGCAACGGGCACAGGGCGAAGCTCAGGTTCGCGCTGTTGAGCATCTCGATGCACGCGGCAGCAATGGTCTTCGGCAGCCCCTGCCCGCCGAATTCCTCGGGATGCTGCAGCCCCTGCCAGCCGCTTTCACCAAACTGCTCGAACGCGTCCTTGAAGCCAGGGGTCGTCGTGACGATGCCGTCCTTCCATGATGACGGGTGACGGTCGCCTTCGAAGTTCAACGGGGCGACCACTTCCTCGTTGAACTTCGCGCACTCCTCGAGCACGGCCTGCGCCGTGTCGATGCCCACCTCCTCGAATCCGGGCAGCCTGGTCAGCGATTCGAGGTTCGCCAGTTCCTTCATGTCGAACAGCATGTCCTTCACGGGCGCCCGATAACTCATGGTCGATGACTCCAGATAAGGCGACGCTGAGTCGGCGCCCACGACGGCGCGCCTGGTTCAGCGTTGCCATACGACAAGGGCGCCTCAAATGGCACCCTGGCAGATGTTGCTTACAGCGCCTTCACCAATTCAGGCACGGCGGTGAAGAGATCGGCCTCCAGGCCATAGTCAGCCACGCTGAAGATCGGGGCCTCGGGATCTTTGTTGATCGCGACGATCACCTTCGAATCCTTCATGCCCGCCAGGTGCTGAATGGCGCCTGAGATGCCGCACGCGATGTACAGCTGTGGCGCGACGATCTTGCCGGTCTGGCCGACCTGCCAGTCGTTGGGCGCGTAACCCGCATCCACCGCCGCTCGGCTCGCACCGAGTGCGGCGCCGAGCTTGTCGGCCAGCGGCGTGAGCACCTGGTTGAACTTCTCACTCGAACCCAGCGCGCGCCCACCGGAGACGATGATCTTCGCGGCGGTCAGCTCGGGACGATCGCTCTTGGTCACCTCCCGGCCCACAAAACTGGAGATGCCGCTGTCGTTGACAACGGGGACGTTCTCCACCTTGCCACTGCCACCCGTGGCCGCGGCAGCGTCGAAGCCGGTGGTGCGCACGGTGATCACCTTGACCTTGTCGCCGCTCTGCACGGTCGCGATCGCGTTGCCGGCGTAGATGGAGCGCTCGAAGGTGTCGGGGCTGATCACCTTGGTGATGTCGCTCACCTGAGCAACATCAAGCTTGGCGGCCACGCGTGGCGCGACGTTCTTGCCGTGCGCCGTCGCGGGAAAGAGGATGTGGCTGTAGCCTTCTGCCACGGCCAGCACCTGCGCCGCGACGTTCTCGGCCAGCTGTTCAGCGAGCTGGGGCCCGTCGGCGAGCAGCACTTTGCTGACACCCGTGATCTGCGCGGCCTGCTTCGTTGCCTCCGCCGCGTTGTGGCCGGGGATGAGTACATGGACCTCACCACCGCAGGCCAGTGCGGCGGTGACAGTGTTGAGGGTGGCGCCCTTGAGGCTGCCGTGGTCGTGTTCGGCAATGACGAGTGCGGTCATCGGGAAACCTTTCGAATATGGGCGTTCCCTCTCCCGCTCGCGGGAGAGGGAGGAAAGTCAGATCACCTTGACTTCGTTCTTCAGCTTGGCGACGAGTGTGGCCACATCGGGCACCTTCACACCTGCCGAACGCTTCGGAGGCTCGCTGACCTTCAGCGTCTTCAGCCTCGGCGTCACATCCACGCCAAGGTCCGTCGGCTTCACCGTTTCCAGCGGCTTCTTCTTGGCCTTCATGATGTTGGGCAGCGTCACGTAACGCGGCTCGTTGAGCCGCAAGTCCGTGGTCACCACCGCCGGCAGGTTGAGCGAGACGGTTTCCAGCCCGCCGTCGACCTCGCGCGTGACCTGGATGCGCTCGCCCTCGATC
>DASTGE010000808.1:0-3040 GCA_035719405.1 Burkholderiaceae bacterium | reverse complement strand
ACACTCCAATGTCGAGTTTGACTCCATCGACCGCAACAGGTGTGCGGAAGCTCTCGACCGAGGCTTGCGCGATGCGGCCTGCGTCGGTTTCGGTGTCCGCTTCTCGCACAGAGCCGTTGGGCAGCAGGGAGAGCTTCATCGCGTGCCACGCATGACGGGAATGTCCGGAGGCGGTTTGCTCAGTCTCTCAGCAGCTCGTTGATGCTGGTCTTGGAGCGGGTCTGTGCATCCACTCGCTTGACGATGATCGCGGCGTAAAGGTTGTATCGGCCGTTGTCGCGCGGCAGCGAGCCGCTCACCACCACCGAGCCCGCGGGAACGCGGCCGTAAGTGACCTCGCCGCTGGCGCGGTCATAGATCGGCGTGCTCTGGCCGATGTAGACGCCCATGCCGAGCACGGAGTCTTCCTCGACGATCACGCCCTCGACAACCTCCGAACGGGCGCCGATGAAGCAGTTGTCTTCGATGATGGTCGGGCTGGCTTGCAGAGGCTCCAGCACGCCGCCGATGCCGACGCCTCCGGACAGGTGCACGTTCTTCCCGATCTGGGCGCATGAGCCGACGGTGGCCCAGGTATCGACCATGGTGCCCTCGCCGACATACGCGCCGATGTTGACGTAGGAGGGCATGAGCACTGCGCCCGGCGCGATGTAGCTGCCGTGGCGCGCCGTGGCGGGCGGCACGATGCGCACGCCGGCCTCACGCATCTGATCGTCATTGAGGTGGCTGAACTTCAGCGGCACCTTGTCGTAGAACTGCATGTAGTCGGCCGAGCGCGGCGAGTCTTCGGGGACCGAACGCATGAGCCGGTTGTCGTGCAGGCGGAAATACAGCAGCACCGCCTTCTTCAGCCACTGGTTTGTGACCCATCGTCCGTCGATCTTCTCCGCCACCCGCACGCGCCCGATGTTGAGGGCGCTGATTGCATGCTCGACGGCTTCGAGCACCGTCGGCGAGGTGGCGGCATTGATCTGCGCACGGCTTTCCCAGGCGAGGTCGATCGTCGATTGCAGTTGTTGGGAGTCGGTGACCATGTCAGCTATTGCGGGAAGGATTGGACGAAGGAGACGATGCGCTGCGCGGCTTCGAGGCATTCATCCACCCCGGCCACGAGCGCCAGGCGGACGCGGCCGGCACCAGGGTTGACGCCATGCGCGTCGCGCGCCAGGTAGCTGCCGGGCAGCACCGTCACATTGTATTGAGCGAGCAGGGCGCGCGCGAATTCGGTGTCGGAGCCGCCGCAGACATGCGCCGGGACGCCCGCCCAGAGGTAGAACGCGGCATCGGGCAACCGCACGTCGAGCACCTCGGCCAGCAGCGGCGTGACCTGTGCGAACTTGCGCCGGTACAGCTCGCGGTTCTCGATCACATGCGCCTCGTCACCCCAGGCCGCGATGCTTGCATGCTGCACCGCCGGGTTCATCGCGCTTCCGTGATAGGTGCGATACAGCAGGAAGTCCTTCAGGATGCGCGCATCGCCCGCGACAAAACCCGAGCGCATGCCCGGCACGTTGGAGCGCTTGGACAAGCTCGTCAGGCTCACGAGGTTGCGGAAGTCCGGGCGCCCCAGCTTCTTCGCGGCCTCCAGGCCCCCGAGCGGCGGCTCGTCTCTGAAGTAGATCTCCGAATAGCACTCGTCGGAGGCGATCACGAACCCGTGGCGATCGGACAGCTCGAACAAACGCTCCCATTCGTCGAGCGGCACCACGGCGCCCGCCGGATTGCCCGGGGAGCAGACGTACAGCAGCCGGGTGCGCGCCCAGGTGGCATCGTCAATGCCAGACCAGTCGGCCGCGAAGTTGCGTGCCGGGTCGCTGTTGGCGAACGCCGGCATGGCGCCGGCCAGCAACGCAGCGCCTTCGTAGATCTGGTAGAACGGGTTGGGACAGACCACGACCGGCCCGCCCCGGCGGTCGTGGGTCGGGTTCACGACGGTTTGGGCCAGCGAGAACAGTGCCTCGCGCGACCCGTTGACGGGCAGCACCTGCGTGCCCGGATCGAGCGTCACTCCGTAACGTCGCTGCACCCATCCTGCGCAGGCCTCCCGCAACGCCGGATCGCCTGCGGTGGCGGGATACGAGGCCATCGAGTCCAGGCTTTCGCGCAACGCCTGCTTGATCAGCTCAGGCGTGGGATGCCTTGGCTCGCCGATGCCCAGGCTGATGGGACGATGTGCGGCGGGTGGCGCGATGTCCTTGGTGAGGGCACGCAGGCGCTCGAACGGGTAGGGCTGCAATCGTGAAAGCAGGGGATTCATGGGGGCCGATTATCCCGACGGCCCGTTGCGTTTCCGATGCGACGCTCAACGCCCTGGCGCTGGCGCCGGTTGAGGCTTGCGCATCCCGAAGCCCGCGCGCGCCGGCGCGGTGACGGAGCCTGCCAACCGGGCGGCCATGTGGCGAAGAAGTTGGCCAGGGGCGTTTCGATTTCCTTCAGCCGCCTCATGTGCGTGATGTACTTCGGCCCCTTGAGCGCTGTGTCGTCGTGCCACTCGGAGTAGAAGGCGGGGCTTTGCAGCGAGTAGAACGATCCGTTGATTTCGATCGTCGGCAGCATGCGCGAGGCGTACTCGAGTTCGCGCCGCTGCGGCAGACCCACGGGATAGAACACGCCCCGCCATGGTTCATAGCGCCAGCCGGAAATGCCGATACGGATGTCGCCTTTTGCCATGCTTTCAGCCCCTTGGCAGGACGGTGGCAAATGCAGTGCCGCGCTCGATGCAGGCAGAATCCGCTCCCATGTCAGAAGAGAGCCCCGCGCCGCCGCCCAAGCCGGCCGCGCCTGAACTGAATCCTGCCGCGTGCGCCCAGGAGCTGAAGATCCGCTTTCCGGCCCTGTTCGGCGGCGCACCCAAGCCCGTGAAGCTGCGCATCCATGCCGATATCCAGGAGCGCGCGCCCGGCGTGTTCACCCGGCAGGCACTGTCCGCCTTCTTCCGGCGCTACACGATGAGCACCCCTTACCTCATCGCATTGACCAAGGCGACGCATCGCTTCGACCTTGACGGTGCGCCCAGCGGCGAACTGAGCGACGAGCATCG
>DASTGE010000807.1:0-4223 GCA_035719405.1 Burkholderiaceae bacterium | reverse complement strand
CCGCTCACCCGCTCACCCGCTCACCCGCTCACCCGCTCACCCGCTCACCCGCCCGGTCGGCGGCGAGCTGCTGTGATGGAGCGCGGAGACATCTACCTCGTGTCGCTCGATCCAACGTCGGGCGATGAGCAACAGGGCACGCGCCCAGTGCTGGTCGTCACGCTCCTCGAGTGAGCACAACTTGAGCATGAATGAGTTCCGCCGACTGGCGGCGAAGATCGATCAGCACATGCAACGCCTCGCCGCCGAGGGCGTCGGCGAGGCGGATGCCGGCAATGGCTGTCCGAGCTGGACGGCTTCAAAAGCGCTTTACGCGCGGAGGGCGCGGAACCCAAGGTATTGGAGTACGTGAACGAGGCGTTCGGACGCCTTGCCGAGCGAATCCAGCGGCTTGCGGGTTGACCGTCAGACGGGCGATGGAAGACTTTCGTACGGATCCGCTGGTCGCAAGCAATGTGACGACGGCTGCACGTAGTCCGATCCGCCGGCAAGAGTGTCGAGGGCAATGAAGATATCCAGCGCCTGCCGGGACAGGAACACCAGGTGCGGATTGCGCCGCTTCATCCGCTCCATGTACTGGTACATCCAGCCGATCTCGTCGGGCTTCAGCGCACGGTCGTGTGGCTCGAACTTGGCAACGGTCGCTTGTCGCACCAGCTCTGCCGGGTTCTCGACCGTCTGTCCCCGTTCGCGATGGCCCAGCGATAGACCTGCAACACCACCTCGCGGGCATGCACTGCGGTCGCCGGTGCGCCGCGCTCCACGATGGCATCGGTCAGTGCGCGCAAGTCCTCGTGGGTGATCTCCATCAGCTTCTGATTGCCGAATTTCGGCTTCAGCTCGCGCTCGTAGACTGAGCGGCGCGTGCACGGGCGGAATCGGCCATCTAGTAGCCGCGCGGATGAAATCACAAAAAGCCCACGGTGACTCAGGCTTACCCGTGTTCTCGTGCTACCGGTGCCAAGCCGGTACCAGACGCCGAATCACTCCCACTCGATCGTCGCCGGCGGCTTGCTCGACACGTCATAGGTGACGCGGTTGATGCCGCGCACCTCGTTGATGATCCGGCTCGACACGCGCTTGAGCAGCGCGTAGGGCAGTTCGGCCCAGTCCGCGGTCATGAAGTCCGTGGTTTGAACGGCACGCAGCGCCACCACGTAGTCGTAAGTGCGGCCGTCGCCCATGACCCCGACGCTCTTCACGGGAAGGAACACGGCGAACGCCTGGCTGGTGAGGTCATACCAGCTTCTCCCCGTGTCCGGATCGACGGCATTGCGAAGTTCCTCGATGAAGATCGAGTCAGCGCGGCGCAGAAGCTCCGCGTACTCGCGCTTGACTTCGCCCAGGATGCGAACGCCCAGCCCTGGCCCGGGAAACGGATGGCGGTACACCATCTCGGGCGGCAGCCCAAGGGCAACACCCAGTTCACGCACCTCGTCCTTGAATAAATCGCGCAAAGGCTCCAGCAGTTTCAGTCCAAGCGTCTCGGGGAGCCCGCCCACGTTGTGATGGCTCTTGATCGTCGTCGCCTTCTTGGTCTTGGCGCCGCCGGACTCGATCACATCAGGATAAATCGTGCCTTGCGCCAGCCACTTGGCCGCCTTGAGCTTGCGCGCCTCGGCCTGGAACACCTCGACGAACTCGCGGCCAATGATCCGGCGCTTGACCTCCGGGTCGGTCACGCCCTTCAGCTCGCCGAGGAACTTTTCGCTGGCGTCGACATGGATCACCTTCGCGTGCAATCGGCCCGCGAACATCTCCATGACCATGCGCGCCTCGTCAAGGCGCAGCAGGCCGTGGTCGACGAAGACGCAGGTCAATTGGTCCCCGATGGCCCGGTGGATCAGTGCAGCCGCCACACTCGAATCCACGCCGCCAGAGAGCCCGAGAATCACCTCCTCGTCGCCCACCTGCTCCCGTATGCGCTGCACCGCCTCGCCGATGTGGTCACGCATGATCCAGTCGGGGCGGCCCCCGCAGATGCCGAGCACAAAGCGCTCCAGCAACTCGCGACCCTTCACCGTGTGCGTCACCTCGGGGTGGAACTGCACGGCGTAGTAGCCGCGCGATTCATCGGCCATCCCGGCAATCGGGCAGCTCGACGTGCTCGCCATCAACTTGAAGCCCGGCGGCATCGCGGAGACCTTGTCGCCGTGGCTCATCCAGACCTTCAGCATCCCGTGCCCTTCGGGGTTGCGGAAGTCGTCGATGCCATCGAGCAGCCGGGTGTGGCCGCGCGCCCTCACCTCCGCGTAACCGAACTCGCGATGCGTGCTCGCCTCGACCTGCCCGCCCAATTGCACGCACATTGTGAACATGCCGTAGCAGATGCCGAGCACTGGCACGCCGAGGTCGAAGACGGCCTGCGGAGCGCGGAGGTCCTGATCTTCATAGGTACTTGCGTGGCTGCCCGAAAGAATGATGCCCTTGGGTGCAAATCCGCGGACGAATTCGTCCGACACGTCGTTCGGATGGATCTCGCAATACACATGCGCCTCGCGAATGCGCCTCGCGATGAGCTGCGTGACCTGCGAGCCGAAATCTAGGATGAGGATCTTGTCGTGTTGCATGTTCGCAAAAAGCTCGTCAGGGAATCGCTCGTCAGGGAGTCGGGCCGGCAGCGGTTTCCGGCGCGATGCTCGCCTGCTGCCCGCTGCTGCGCCGGAAATGGCGCACGGCGATCACCGTTGCCGTTGCCAGCAGCGCGGCACAGAAATAGTAGGGCATGCCAATGCGCCAGTCGCCGCGCGGCAGGTGCGATACGAAGGCGAGCAGCGACGGGCCGATCACCGGCGCGAGCACGGCCATGAGGCTGTTGAGAGACGCAACGGCGCCCAGCGCCTGGCCCTGCCTGCCGGGATCGGCTGCGTTCGACACAATGCTCTGGATCGAGGTGTTGGCCGCGAAGCCGAGCACATTGACGAGGATCACCGCGTACATCATCCAGCCTTCGGTGGCAGCGCCCCAGAGAACGAAGCAGATGGTCGACGAGACGAGACCCATGACCGCGAGCCTGCGGGCCGACCATCGCTTGAGCATCTTGCCGAGCAGGAAGCCCTGCACGAGCGTCGACATGACGCCGATGACAAACAGCGACCAACCGTTCTCCCTCGGACCCCAGCCGAACTTGAACGTGGTGTAAAGGACCCAGGTCGTATGAAGGATGAACTGCGACAGCCCGGCCAGCGCGATCACGGCGACCAGCGGTCCCACCCCATGCAATTGCGCGAGCGCCTTCATCGACGTGACCGGATTGGCCCGGCGCCAATGGAATGGGGTGCGGCGTTCGTTCGGAAGCGACTCGGGCAGAACGAAATAGCCGTACATCCAATTCACGAGCGCAAGTCCGCCGGCAACGAAGAACGGCAGGTGCAGGTTGATCGACCCGAGCAGGCCGCCCATCACCGGCCCGAGAATGAAGCCCAGCCCGAACATCGCGCCAAGCATGCCGAAACGCTTGGCGCGCTGCTCCGCAGGGGTGATGTCGGCCACATAGGCATTGGCGACCGCCGCGTTGGACTGCATCGCCCCGCTCACCAGCCGAACCGCGATCAACATCCAGATGGCCGTTGCGAGCCCGGTGACGATGAAGCTCAATGCCAGCCCGCAGAAGCCGATGAGCAGCACCGGGCGTCGGCCGAAACGGTCGGACAGCGCGCCGAGGATCGGGGAACCGAAGAAATTGGCGATGCCGAAGGCGAACGAGACGATGCCGTACCACGTTGCCTGATCGGCCTGAGACGCGGTGAAGGTGCCCACCAGCACTGGCAGCACCGGGATGATGAGGCCGATCGACACCATGTCGATCAGCACCGTGACCATGATGAAAGGCATGGCCGCCTTGCGGCCGGAAAGGGACGGGCTGGTCATTCGAAGTCGTGGACGGTCAACGTGTCGACCTTCGCGGCTCGCGCCGCGGCTGCGGGTCGGTCATCGCGGGCGAGCAGCTGCTTCTTCACCGACGCGGCCGGCCACAGAGCCGGCGCGGCTCACTCCGCCCGGTAATTCGGTGCTTCCTTCGTGATCTGAACGTCGTGGACGTGGCTCTCACGGATGCCCGCCGAGGTGATTTCCACGAACTCGGCGCGCTCGCGCATCTCCTCGATCGTCGCGCAGCCGCAGTAGCCCATCGAGGCGCGAAGGCCGCCGGCCATCTGGAAGATGATCGTGACCATCGAGCCCTTGTATGGGACGCGGCCTTCGATGCCCTCGGGAACGAGCTT
>DASTGE010000806.1:0-15145 GCA_035719405.1 Burkholderiaceae bacterium | reverse complement strand
GGGGTCCGCGGCCTTGCGCGCTTGAGTTTGCGTCGAGGCCTGATTTAAGCCGCTGTCGCCTTTTTCACGCTTGTGACGGTACGTTTCCTTGCGCGCTTTATGGTACCGCCTGCGGTAACCCGCTGGTTGCCGAGCACGGTCACTTTCTTGACCTGGGGTCGGTGGTTGCCGCTCTTGGAGAACTTCACCAGCTTGACCATTTTTGGCCCGGGCCGGGCGCCTTCCCGCTCAACCCTTTGCTTGGGCGGGATGGGCCGCCAAAGCACCAGCAGCTTGCCGATGTGCTGTATCGGGGCTGCATTCAGTTCGTCGGCCAGCCGCTGCAGCAGCGTGTCCCGCTCGCCGCGGTCGTCGGACAACACGCGGATCTTGATCAATCCGTGCGCAGCGAGAGCACTGTCAGCTTCCTTCAGGACGGGCTCAGTCAGTCCGTCGGCCCCGATATGGACGACGGGATGCAGGTGGTGGGCTTCGGCGCGGTGTTCTTTGCGCTGCGCGGGCGTCAGTTCGATGGCGGGCATGTTTTCTATTATCCGATCCCGATGAAGATCAAGACAAAAAGCAAGAAGGTCAACAAAGCCTGGCTCGCGGATCACATGAACGATCCGTACGTGAGGCAGGCGCAAAGAGAGGGATACCGGTCGCGGGCGGCATACAAGCTCAAGGAGATCGACGAGGCCCTCGCGCTTCTCCATCCTGGGCAGGTTGTGGTAGACCTCGGCGCTGTTCCCGGTGCATGGAGCCAGTATGTCCGGCGCAAGTTTGCGCCAAAGGAGGCTGGCGTGGGCGGCGCCCCGGTGGGTGGACTCAAGGGGACGCTGATCGCGCTCGACATGCTGCCGTTCGAGCCAATCGAAGGGGTGCGCTTTCTGCAAGGCGATTTCCGGGAACCGGAGGTCGCTGCTGAACTGGAGGGTGCGCTGGCAGGACAAAAGGTGGATGTCGTCATGTCTGACATGGCCCCCAACCTGTCCGGCATCGGAAGTGCCGACTCAGCAAGAATTTCCGATCTGGTGGAACTCGCAGTCGCTTTTGCGGATCAGCATTTGAGGCCGGAAGGCGCACTGGTTTGCAAATTGTTTCACGGGCCGGGCTACAGTCAGTTGGTCGAGCTTTTCAAGCGGACCTTCCGGGTCGTCAAGCCCATGAAGCCCAAAGCGTCGCGGCAGCGCTCCGCGGAGACCTTTCTGGTGGGTATCGGACTTCGAAAAGCTTCAAAACCTCACACAGTGGCCGGAAACACTGGGGCTTCCGAGGGCGAACCCATGGCAGGTGAGCCACTTGAGTGCGCTAAGATCAGCCCCAATTACCGTGGCAGCGTCAATCGTGGGGTTCGACTGAAGTCCGCGGCATCTGTCGCTGTGCGTTGAAAGGCTTGAGAAGGAGCCGCGGTGAATAATCAATGGTTTTCCAAGGTCGCAGTCTGGTTGGTGATCGCCCTCGTGCTGTTCACCGTCTTCAAGCAGTTCGACCGGACGGCGGCCCAAGGCAACCAGATCGGATACTCGGACTTCCTCGAGGAGGTCCGCAACAAGCACATCAAGTCGGTGACGCTGCAGGAAGGTAATGGCGGCACCGAGATCATCGCCACCACGACCGACGACAAGCGATTGCGTTCAACCGCAACCTACCTCGATCGGGGTCTGATCGGCGACCTGATCAACAACGGCGTGAAGTTCGACGTGAAGCCACGCGAGGAGCCCTCGGTGCTGCTCAGCCTGCTCGTCAGCTGGGGGCCGATGCTGCTGCTGATCGGCGTGTGGATTTATTTCATGCGACAAATGCAAGGCGGCGGCAAGGGCGGCGCCTTCAGCTTCGGGAAGTCCCGCGCTCGCATGCTTGACGAGAGCAACAACTCCATCACCTTCGCGGACGTGGCCGGATGCGACGAGGCGAAGGAAGAGGTCAAGGAACTCGTCGATTTCCTGAAGGATCCGCAGAAGTTCCAGAAACTGGGCGGCCGCATTCCGCGCGGCGTGCTGATGGTGGGCCCCCCGGGGACGGGCAAGACGCTGCTGGCCAAAGCCATTGCAGGCGAAGCCAAGGTGCCGTTCTTTTCGATTTCCGGCTCCGACTTCGTCGAGATGTTCGTCGGCGTGGGCGCGGCCCGGGTGCGCGACATGTTCGAGCAGGCGAAGAAAAGCGCCCCCTGCATCATCTTCGTTGACGAAATCGACGCCGTCGGCCGTCATCGAGGCGCTGGCCTCGGCGGCGGCAATGACGAGCGCGAGCAGACCCTGAACCAGATGCTCGTCGAGATGGACGGGTTCGAGACCAATCTCGGCGTGATCGTCATGGCCGCCACCAACCGGCCCGACATCCTCGACCCGGCGTTGCTGCGTCCCGGCCGCTTCGACCGTCAGGTCTACGTGACGCTGCCTGACGTGCGTGGTCGCGAGCAGATCCTGAACGTGCACATGCGCAAGGTGCCGATCGGGCAAGACATCCGTGCCGATATTCTCGCGCGTGGCACACCGGGCTTTTCCGGCGCCGACCTGGCGAACCTGGTCAACGAGGCGGCTCTGTTCGCCGCCCGCCGCAACGGGCGGGTCGTCGAGATGGTCGACTTCGAGAAGGCCAAGGACAAGATCATGATGGGCCCCGAGCGCAAGTCCATGGTCATGCCCGAGGAAGAGCGCCGCAACACGGCCTACCACGAGGCCGGCCATGCGCTTGTGGCGCGCCTTCTGCCCAAGACCGATCCGGTCCACAAGGTCACCGTCATCCCCCGCGGTCGTGCGCTGGGGGTCACTATGCAGCTGCCCGAAGGTGACCGCTACAGCATGGACAAGGAGCGCATGCTGTCGACGATCTCCGTGCTGTTCGGCGGCCGGATCGCGGAAGAGGTGTTCATGAACCAGATGACCACCGGAGCCAGCAACGACTTCGAGCGGGCGACCCAGATCGCCCGGGACATGGTCACCCGTTATGGCATGACGGACGAGCTTGGCCCGATGGTCTATGCGGAGAACGAAGGCGAGGTCTTCCTTGGTCGCTCGATCACCAAGCAGGTGAACGTCTCCGAACAGACCATGCAGAAGGTGGACCGCGAAATCCGCAGGATCATCGACACGCAGTACGCCAGCGCACGCAAGCTGATCGAAGAGAACAAGGACAAGATGCACGCGATGGCAAAGGCGCTGCTCGAGTGGGAAACCATCGACAGCGAACAGATCGAGGACATCATGAATGGTCGCCCGCCGCGTCCGCCGAAGGATTGGACGCCCACGTCCAAGCCCGGCGGCAACCCGCCCCCGGTCAACACGGATGGCGCACCGGCGACGGCGTAGCCCTCAAGTCCGAATCTATCTCCTACGGGGCCTCGCGCCCCGTTTTTCGTTGATCGCAGGCAACCAGCATGGCCATCTGGCAGACCACCCGCTTCAAGATCGACCTCAGTCGCCCTCGCGTCATGGGCATCGTCAATGTCACGCCCGATTCGTTCTCGGACGGCGGCCGATTTGCAAGCACCGATGCCGCCATCGCTCACTGCGAACGATTGAAGGCTGAGGGGGCAGACATTCTGGACATCGGCGGGGAGTCGACCCGCCCCGGCTCTCGCACCCCGCCGGTGGAGGAAGAACTGGGGCGTGTGCTGCCGGTGCTCAGGCATGCGGTCACGCTCGGCATCCCGGTGTCGGTCGACACGAGCGAGCCGCTCGTGATGCGAGCCGCCATCGAGCTTGGCGTCGACATCGTCAATGATGTGAGGGCACTGCGGCGGGAGGGCGCTCTCGACCTGCTCGCCGCACAACCGGCCACAGGGGTATGCCTGATGCACATGCCGGCCGAGCCCGAAGTGATGCAGGTCGATCCCCGTTATGAGGATGTGGTTTCGGACGTCGCCCGCTTCCTTGCTGAGCGCGCCGCGCGTGCTCTTGAAGGTGGGATCAGCAAAGACCGGGTTGTGCTCGATCCGGGGATCGGTTTCGGCAAGACAGTGCCGCATAATCTCGCGCTCCTGCGGCGGCAGGCTGAGTTCATGCGGCTCGGTTATCCGCTGCTGGTTGGCTGGTCGCGCAAGACGACCCTCGGCCGGGTGACTGGCCGCGAGGTGGGTGACCGGCTTCTCGTCAGCGTCGTCGCCGCTCTGGCTGCAATACAGCATGGCGCGAGCATCGTTCGTGTGCACGACGTGGCCGCCACGGTCGACGCGCTGAAGATCTGGCATGCGGCGGGCCTGTGCGGACAGCCCGGGGATGAAGAAGACAATCGATGAGCAGAACCTATTTCGGGACCGATGGAATTCGCGGCACTGTCGGGGAGGATCCGATCACTCCGGATTTCATGCTGCGCCTCGGCCACGCGGTGGGTCACGTCCTCAAGCAGTCCGGGCGACGGCCCAGTGTGCTGATCGGGAAGGACACCCGGATCTCCGGCTACATGATCGAATCGGCATTGGAAGCCGGGTTCGCGTCGGCGGGCGTGGACGTGCTGATGACGGGTCCACTGCCTACCCCGGGCGTTGCCTACCTGACGCGCGCCCTCCGGCTCGACCTGGGCGTCGTGATCAGCGCGTCCCACAACCCCTACGCGGATAACGGCGTCAAGTTCTTCTCGGCCCGCGGCGAGAAGCTGCCTGACGAATGGGAGGAGGCCGTCGAACGGGCGGTCGGGCAGCCGCCGCAATGGGTGGATTCCGTCGGCCTCGGCAAGGTTCGCCGCATCGACGATGCGGGCGGCCGTTACGTCGAGTTCTGTAAGAGCACCTTCGGGGGAGAGTTGTCCTTGAAGGGTCTCAAGCTGGTGATCGATGCAGCACACGGGGCGGCCTACCATGTCGCGCCGAATGTGTTTCACGAACTGGGCGCAGAAATCAGCTGCATCGGCTGCTCGCCCGACGGGATCAACATCAATGCCGGCGTCGGCGCAACCTCACCCGATGCACTCGTCCGCGCCGTGCGGGAGCGCGGCGCCGATTACGGCATCGCCCTCGATGGCGACGCAGACCGTCTGCAGATGGTCGACGCCGAAGGTCGCATGTTCAACGGCGATGAGCTCCTTTACGTCATGGTGGCCGATCGCTTGGCGCAGGGGCAGCGCGTCGAAGGCGTCGTGGGCACGTTGATGACCAACATGGCCGTCGAACTGGCGCTGCGCAGGAGGGACGTGCAGCTCGTTCGGGCCAAGGTGGGCGATCGCTATGTCCTGGAGGAGATGGTCTCGCGTGGGTGGCTGTGTGGAGGGGAGGGGTCAGGACACCTGATCCTGCTGGACAAGCACACGACCGGCGACGGAATCGTCAGCGCACTGCAGGTACTGCAGGCCGTGCGTCGCAGTGGACGAACACTGAGCCAACTGCTGGAGGGCGTCGAGCTGTTTCCACAGACGCTGATCAATGTACGGTTGCCCGACGGCAGTGACTGGCGCTCAAACACGGTGCTCAAGGTCGAGCAGAGCGCAGTCCAGTCCGAGCTGCGCGATGCCGGCCGGGTCCTCATCCGGGCTTCGGGGACCGAGCCCGTGCTGCGGGTGATGGTAGAGGCGCGCGATCCGGCGATTGCGCAACAGCTTGCGCGAAGGTTGGCCGAAGCGGCTCAGGCCTGAGGCACTGCCCGACAGGCAGTAGCGCGCTCGTAGGTCCCTCTGCGAAGGGGCCGGGTCGGCTTGCGGCTGAATGGGCGGTAAATGACATCGTCATGATGCTTCAGTGACAGAATCGTGCGTTCGGCACCCCGTCACCAACGTGTCATATTCGGCACTTACATTGCCGTCATCCAAGATCCATCCAGGATAGGACGACTCATGAATACCTCCCTCCGAATCGCAACCATCGGCGCCGCTCTCGCGCTGACCGTCGGCGTTGCGGCCGCTGAAGATGTGACGGGCGCAGGCGCCACCTTTCCCGCGCCGGTGTATGCCAAGTGGGCCGACGCGTACTACAAGGCGAGCGGCGGCAAGGTGAACTATCAGTCTGTCGGCTCGGGCGCTGGCATCAAGCAGATCACCGCAAAGACCGTCGACTTCGGCGCTTCGGACATGCCGTTGAAGGACGACGAACTGGCCAAGAACGGCCTCATCCAATTCCCGACCGTGATCGGCGGTGTCGTCCCTGTGGTCAACATCAAGGGGATTCACGCCGGACAGCTCAAGCTCACGGGTCAGGTCCTGGGCGACATTTACCTGGGCAAGGTGACCAAGTGGAATGACCCGGCAATTACGGGGCTCAACCCTGGTGTCCCGCTGCCCGATGCCGCGATCGCGCCCGTGCGTCGTGCCGATGGGTCCGGCACCACCTTCATCTTCACCAACTACCTCTCCAAGGTGAATCCGGATTGGAAGTCGAAGGTGAGTGAGGGCACGGCGGTGAACTGGCCAACCGGTGCCGGCGGCAAGGGCAACGAGGGTGTTTCGGCCTTCGTGCAGCGCCTGCCCAATTCCATCGGATATGTCGAATACGCGTATGCGAAACAGAACAAGATGGCGCATGTGCTCATAAAGAACCAGACGGGCAATTTCGTGGCGCCCGACGATGGGAGCTTCAGGGCGGCCGCCGCAGGTGCCGACTGGAGCAAGAGCTTCTATCAGATCCTGACCGACCAGCCGGGAAAGGACTCCTGGCCCATTACCGGTGCGACGTTCATCCTGATCCACAAGCTTGCAGACAAGCCGGCCAGTACGGCGCAGGTCTTGAAGTTCTTCGACTGGGCCTACAAGGGCGAAGGCGACAAAATGGCTGCAGAGCTCGCGTACGTGCCGTTGCCGGATTCCGTGAAGGCCATGGTTCGCAAGCAGTGGAGCGAAGTCAAGGACGCTTCCGGAAAGGCAATTGCTGCACAGTGACGGAGGCTGTGAATGAAACGCGAGGGGCGTTGAAGTGACCGCACTGCCGGCGGAGCAGCGGTGTCCCGAAGAAGAGGCTGCGCACCGTGCAGGCCCCGCAGGAGCGGGGCCGACCCCTCGTAGCGCCCCATGGGTGGACAGCTTGTTCGCCCTTTGCGCGCATGGCGCGGCATGGCTCACACTGGCACTGCTCGCGGGCATCCTGCTATCGCTGCTTGTTGGCGCGGCCCCGGCGATTCGCGAGTACGGCCTCAGTTTCCTCTGGCACAGCGAATGGGATCCCGTCCAGAACCGCTACGGCGGCCTGGTCATGATCTTCGGCACCCTGGCCACGTCGCTGATCGCCCTGGTCATTGCGGTGCCCGTAAGCTTCGGTATTGCCCTGTTCCTTACGGAGCTGTCTCCGTCCTGGTTGAAGCGGCCACTCGGAACCGCCATCGAATTGCTGGCCGCAGTGCCGTCGATCGTCTATGGCATGTGGGGCCTTCTCGTCTTTGGCCCGATTCTCGCGGAGTGGGTGCAGCAGCCATTGCAGCGCGCTTTCGGAAACATGCCGATCCTCGGCACCGTCTTTTCCGGTCCGCCTGTGGGCATCGGCATCCTCTCGGCCGGGATCATCCTGGCGATCATGATCATCCCGTTCATCGCTTCCGTGATGCGCGATGTCTTCGAGGTGACCCCTCCGATGTTGAAGGAGTCGGCATACGGGCTGGGGGCGACCACCTGGGAAGTGGTGTCCAGGATCGTTCTGCCCTATACCAAGACCGGCGTGGTCGGCGGAATCATGCTGGGGCTGGGGCGGGCGCTTGGCGAAACGATGGCCGTCACATTCGTGATCGGCAACATGAACCAACTCGATTCGCTGTCGCTGTTCCAGGCGGCGAACAGCATCACCTCCGCGCTGGCCAATGAATTTGCCGAGGCTGGCGAAGGGCTGCACCAAGCCTCCCTGATCTACCTCGGCCTCGTGCTGTTCTTCATCACCTTCGTCGTCCTGTCGTTGTCCAAGCTTCTGCTGATGCGTTTGCGCAAGGGCGAGGGAACGCGCTCATGACCATCGCATTCGATCCCGCGCGCCTTCATAAGCACCGCCGGCGCAAGATCGTCAACTACGTTGCGCTCTCACTGGCGCTCGCCGCAATGGCGTTCGGCGTCTTCTGGCTGGTCTGGATCCTGGTGGAGACTGTGCGCTTGGGCTTCGGCGGCCTGTCGCTTCAGATCTTCACCGAGATGACGCCGCCGCCACAGGCCGAGACGGGCGGGCTTGCCAACGCCATCTTCGGATCGCTGCTGATGGTGACGCTGGCGACGGCGCTCGGTACGCCGATCGGCATTCTGGCGGGAATCTACCTCGCCGAGTACGGCCAGCGATCGGTACTCGGCGCGGTCACGCGCTTCATCAACGACATCCTGCTCTCCGCCCCGTCCATCGTCATCGGCCTGTTCATTTACAGCGTCGCGGTCGCCAGGATGAAGAGCTTCTCTGGCTTCGCCGGTGTACTGTCGCTTGCACTGATTGTGATTCCGGTGGTTGTGCGCACCACCGAGAACATGTTGACCTTGGTTCCGAACGCGTTACGCGAGGCCGCGTATGCGCTCGGAACGCCGAAGTGGAAGGTGATCTCCGCCATTACCCTGAAGGCTGCACGGGCGGGCGTCATCACCGGAGTGCTGCTGGCTCTTGCTCGCATTGCCGGTGAGACGGCACCCTTGCTGTTCACCGCTCTGTCGAATCAATTCTGGACTGCCGACTTGAGGGAACCGATGGCGAGCCTGCCAGTCACCATCTTCAAGTTTGCGATGAGCCCCTATGAGAATTGGCAAAAGCTGGCTTGGGCAGGCGTTTTCCTGATCACGCTCGGTGTGCTGGTTCTCAACATCGCAGCGCGTACCCTGTTCCGACACAAGAAATGACCTGAACCATGGACATGACCGTGGACAAGAGCGCGACCGACAAGCCGAAGCTTTCGGTTCGCGACCTCAACTTTTACTACGGCAGCTTCCACGCACTCAAGAACATCAAGCTCGATATTCCCGACCGCAAGGTGACTGCCTTCATCGGACCGTCGGGATGCGGGAAGTCGACCTTGCTGCGCACCTTCAACCGGATGTTCGAGCTGTATCCGGAGCAGCGTGCCGAAGGGGAGATCCTGCTCGACGGCGAGAACATCCTCAAATCCAAGCTGGACGTGTCTCTGGTGCGTGCGAAGGTGGGCATGGTGTTCCAGAAACCCACGCCATTCCCGATGTCGATCTACGACAACATTGCCTTCGGAGTACGCTTGTTCGAGAACGTGTCGCGAGTGGAGATGGACGAGCGCGTGGAGTGGGCGCTGAAGAAGGCTGCGCTGTGGAACGAGGTGAAGGACAAGCTTGACCAAAGTGGCGCGGGACTGTCCGGTGGACAGCAGCAGAGGCTCTGCATCGCGCGCGGCATCGCGATCAAGCCCGAGGTTCTGCTGCTCGACGAGCCGTGCTCGGCCCTTGACCCCATTTCCACGGGCAAGATCGAGGAATTGATCCACGAGCTGAAGACGGACTATACGGTGGTGATCGTCACCCATAACATGCAGCAGGCGGCGCGCGTGTCGGACTACACCGCATACATGTACCTCGGCGACCTCATCGAGTTCGGGCCCACGTCGGATCTTTTCATGAGACCGAGGAAGAAGGAAACCGAGGACTACATCACGGGGAGATTCGGATGAGCGACAAGCACATGTCGACCCAGTTCGATGCCGAGTTGAGCGGCATCTCCGCTCGCGTCCTGGAGATGGGCGGCGTGGTCGAATCGCAGGTGGCGCAGTCGGTCTACGCCTTGTCCAACTTCAGCGGTGAGATCGCCGCGGAGGTGCTTGCGACCGAGGAGCGCGTCAACGCCATGGAGGTCGAGATCGACCGCGACCTCTCCAGCATCATCGCGCGGCGCCAGCCCACCGCCCGGGACCTCCGATTGCTGATCGCCGTGTCGAAGACCATTGCCAACCTCGAGCGGGTGGGCGATGAGGCGGCGCGGGTCGCGCGTACTGTGCAGCGCCTCATCAATACCGGTGTTTCGAGCCGGATGCGGCTGCCGGTGGCGGACCTTGCTTTCGAGGCCGAGCTTGCTACCAAGCAACTGCGCAAGGCGCTGGACGCGTTTGCACGGCTCGACGTCGAGCGCGCTCTCGAGGTGCTCAAGCAGGACGACCAGATCGACGAGGAGTTTGATGGGCTGCTGCGCAAGCTCATCACCTACATGATGGAAGACCCGCGAACCATCTCGGCAAGTATCGACCTTGTGTTCGTCGCCAAGGCGATCGAGCGGGTCGGCGACCACGCCAAGAATCTTGCGGAGGTGATCATCTACATTGTCAAAGGCGCTGATGTGCGCCATGTGTCAATGGCGGATGTCGAGTCCGCTGTGCGTTGACGGACTTCACGGTGTGTGCCTGAGAGCTTCGGATCACCCATCCTTTTTAGGAAGCGTTTGAGATGAGTCATGTGCTCGTCGTCGAGGATGAGTCCGCCATCGCGGAGTTGATTGCGATCAATCTCCGTCATGGGGGCTATGAGGTGACGATCGCACCCGATGCCGAGCGGGCACAGGGGGAAGTCGACCGGATGCTGCCGGACGTCATCATCCTGGACTGGATGCTTCCCGGTCAGTCGGGCCTGGCCCTGGCGCGCCGTTGGCGAGCCGACGTGCGGACCCGGTCCCTTCCAATCATCATGCTCACCGCGCGAGCGGAGGAAGCCGACAAGGTGTCGGGCCTGGACGCGGGTGCGGACGACTACCTGACCAAGCCGTTTTCCACACAAGAGTTGCTGGCGCGCATCCGTGCGCTGCTGAGGCGCCGCGCTCCCGAGGCGCTGGATGCCGCCGTCGAGATCGCTGGCCTGAAGCTCGATCCAGCAACGCGACGTGTCACCCGTGGCGATCGGGAAGTAAAGGTCGGGCCGACAGAGTTCCGTTTGCTGCACTTCTTCATGGCACATCCCGAGCGTGTGCACAGCCGCGCGCAATTGCTCGACCGCGTCTGGGGCGACCATGTGTTCATCGAGGAGCGCACGGTGGACGTTCATGTCAAGCGCTTGCGGGAGGCGCTGGCTCCGGTAGAGTGTTCACAGCTGATCGAAACGGTGCGCGGCGCGGGCTACCGCATGGCGCAACAGCTGAGTACGCAAGCTGCCTGACGTGATCGCTCCATTCGCGTGATGAGCTGGCTATGGTCCCGCCTGTTGTCGGCGTTGCTGTGGCTGCTCGCCGGCACGCTTTGCAGTTGGCTCGCCGGCTACGTGGTCGGCTGGCCGTGGACCGGCCTGTTCGTCGGGATCATCGTCGTCGTCACTTTGCTTTTCAGTGCGGATGCGGTTCGCGCGCAGCGCTTGATGCAGTGGCTTCGCAGCTCCCGGGAAATGGCTGCGCCAAGGGGCAAGGGCGTATGGGCCGAGTTCGGCTATCGGATCGAGCGGGCGTTGCGGCAGCTCGAGCGTGCACTCGAGGACGAGCGTGGTCAGCTGCGCCAGTTCCTTTCGGCCATCGAGGCCTCGCCCAACGGCGTTCTGCTCCTTGATCGTGCCGACCAGATCGAGTGGTGCAGCGTTGTGGCGGCGGACCATCTCGGGCTCGACCCTGTGGGGGACCGGAGGCAGCGTGTGACCAACCTTGTTCGTGCGCCGGCGTTCGTCGCCTACATGCAGGCGGGGCAGTTCGGCCAGCCCATCCAGGTCCATATTCCGGGCGGCCGGGGCACGCTGTCGGTGTCGGTGCGACCGTATGGCGATGGAAAGAAGCTTCTGTTGACGCAGGACATTACTGAAGGCGAGCGCACGGAAGCAATGCGCCGCGACTTTGTCGCGAACGTCTCTCACGAGATCCGGACGCCGCTCACAGTGCTGTCCGGCTTTGTGGAGACGCTGTCGACACTGCCGCTGACCGAGGCGGAACATCGCCGCGTCCTGCTGCTCATGAGGCAGCAGACCGACCGGATGCAGACGCTCGTCGGCGATCTTCTGACACTGGCGCAGCTAGAGGGCAGTCCGCGCCCGGCAGCCGACCTGTGGGTCCCGGTACAGTCGCTGGTGCAGCGGGTCGAGGCGGATGCCGCTTCCTTGTCTGCAGGTCGTCATCAGTTGAACGTGGATGCCGGCGAGCCGACATCCATCGCAGGCAATGACAGCGAGCTGTTCAGCGCGCTGACCAACCTGGTGACGAACGCGATCCGCTACACCCCTGAGGGCGGGCGCATCGATGTTCGGTGGAAGCTGCGGCCCGACGGCGGTGGCGAGTTCGAGGTGCGCGATACAGGTATCGGCATTGCAAAGGAGCATCTGCCGCGGCTCACCGAACGCTTTTATCGTGTCGACGGCAGCCGCTCCAGGGAAACCGGCGGGACGGGGCTCGGGCTTTCGATCGTCAAGCATGTCGTGCAGCGACACGGTGGAGAGCTCGATGTGCAGAGCGAACTGGGCAAGGGATCGTGCTTTCGCTTGGTGTTGCCCGCATCCCGGGTAAGGCGGACGGCCAGCGAGGCGGCGCTTTCCGTGCCCACGCACTGAAGCAGCAGTTCTATCGCAGCCCCGCGGCAAGGCGCGACGGCGCGTGCCACCGAACGACATCAGGTCTCAATGACCCTCTGAGGAAGGAGTGGCACCAGCGGCTTCGCTTCTGCGGTAGACGGCAGTCGTCTCCTCGCGCTCGGTCGGTCGCCGTTCCCGGGCAATCAACTTCCATCCCTGCGGAGCGGGCGCGCGAGCGGGCAGTAGCAGCACGGCGCACTTGCGCTGCTCCGCGCCGGGGGTTGCGTCGACCTGATAGTGGCCGTGGACCTCCAACGCCGCCACCTGAGAGCGTGGAATGCCGGCGGTTGCAATGCATGCGCCGGGCGCGACATGACGGGCGATTCGAGCAACCCACGGGCGGAGGCTGCGCGCATAGTCCAAAGCGGGAAGCCACAGGGTCATTGCGAGCAGCCAGCACAGCGCGACGCCGCTGGCAGGGAGGACAAGGCTTTTCCAGACCGCCTCCCGATGCCGCCCGGTGCGCCAGCGGACCAGCCACAGCCAGGCCAGCGTCCCCGCGATGGCGATGAGGAGCCTGGGCAGCGAGAAGCTGGGCTTGAACCCCAGTGCCAGCTTGGCGATATTTGCGGCCGGCCGTGCTGGAATGCCGGTTTGCATTGCGCTGTACATCACCCAGATGAAAATCGCGCAGCCGGTAAAAAAGAAGACAGAGAACCAGTCGATGGCCGCCGCTGTGCTGCGTTGGAAGGTGGGCAGCGCGAAGGCGGCGAGCACGGCCACAGGTGGCAGAGCCAACATCAGTGCACGGTCCGACCCACCCATCACGGAGCACGCGAGGAGGCTGACGGCCGCGACACCGAGCGGGATCGACAGATGTCGCTGCATCAGCTGCCACCGCCACCGCCACAACGTCCAAAGCGCCAGCGTCCACGCAGGCCAGAGGAACCACGCATAGAGCCGGGCCAACTGGGTGAGCTGCAGCCACGTGGGCGAGAAGCCCCAGCGCGACGCCCAGCCGTGAGCAAGAACGCCGGCAAGGACCGACACTGCCGTGGCAACGAGTCCCCACACCCAGAACCTCTGCAGTCCCGGGTCCAGACGATGCTGCAGATGAACGATCACGCCCCACGATCCCATCGCCAGCGCCATCGCCGGCGCGCCGCTGGCTGACAATGCGGGCAACGCGACGAGCACGGCGGCTCTGCCTGCCCGACGATGGCGGGGCACGGCCGACAGTCCCCAAAGGTAAAGCGAGACAGCGTTCAACTGCACCAGTTCGGGCGTGGTTTCGTGCCCGAGTTGCAGCAGGCCCAGCGAAGCGACGAGCGCAAGCAGCGCGCCGTCAGCGATCGCGCGTGCATAGTCGACCCGATGCGCCTCGCCGCCGAATGCGAAAGGCAGTGGCTGCGCCGCATCGGTCAGCCCGAGCTGAAAGGTGGTGTACCAAGTCAGCACGAGAGTCAGAGTCAGCAGCCCGGCGAAGAGCAGACGTGCCGCCAGCGGCGGGTCGAGCCATGGCGACAGCATGATGATGAAGCCGGCGCCGAGCCAGTGTGGGAGCAGTGCCGTGTGAAGCTCGAGGCCGCCCACCGTGGGCGCCAGCCATGAGGTCTGTCCCTGCGCCATCTTGAGCATATAGGCGAAGGCGGTGAGATCCTCATTGCGCCACGGGTCGCGCCCGAAGAGTCCGGGCAGTACATAGGCGGCGCAGAACAGCAGCAGGGCAACGCGCGGCAGGCGCTTGACGGCGTCCTGGCTGATAAGGGCAGGATTGGGCGAATTCACTGAGCCCGATGATATTGTGCGGCGCCGCAACCCCCTCTTTGTGCCCGCTTGTGGAGACAACAAAGAGAGGCAACAAAAAAGCAGCCGGGAGGCTGCTTTTTTCGGTGTCGCAAACGGTGGCTTACTTCTTGATGCCCAACTTGGCAAACTTGTTGCGGAACTTCTCGACACGGCCGCCCAGGTTGTCCACGCTCTTTTGCGTCCCGGTATAGAAGGGGTGCGACTCGCTGCTCGTTTCCACCTTGTACAAAGGCAACTCGCGGCCATCGTCCAGCTTGATGGTTTCCCTGGTCTGAGCACAGGAGCTGATGATGAACTGCGTGCTGTTCGACAGGTCGACAAAACAGACCGGGCGGTAGTTGGGGTGGATGCCTTCTTTCATGCGGGAGCCTTTTCAGCGTTGGAGCCGGGAGCCACTGCGCGGTATACGCAACACTTTCCGAGGAGCCGGCGATTATATCTTCAGACGCTTCCTACCCGCCTCTTCGCATCATGTCGAAGAAGTCCAGGTTGGTCTTGGTGGCCTTCATCTTGTCGAGGATGAACTCCATCGCCTCGATCTCGTCCATTGGGTAAAGCAGCTTGCGCAGGATCCAGCTCTTCTGGAGGATCTCGGGCTTGAGCAGGAGTTCTTCGCGTCGCGTGCCGCTCTTGTTCAGCAGGATGGAGGGATACACCCGCTTTTCCGACATCCGGCGATCGAGGTGAATCTCGCAGTTGCCCGTGCCCTTGAACTCTTCGTAGATCACCTCGTCCATGCGGCTGCCGGTGTCAATGAGGGCCGTGCCGATGATGGTGAGGGACCCGCCTTCCTCGATATTGCGGGCGGCGCCGAAGAAGCGCTTGGGGCGCTGCAGCGCGTTGGCGTCAACGCCGCCGGTGAGCACCTTGCCCGACGACGGCAGGACGTTGTTGTACGCACGTGCCAGACGCGTGATCGAGTCGAGCAGGATGACCACATCCTTCTTCAGCTCGACCAGCCGCTTGGCGCGCTCGATCACCATCTCGGCGACCTGAACGTGCCGTGCCGCCGGCTCGTCGAAGGTCGAGCTGATGACCTCGCCGCGCACCG
>DASTGE010000805.1:0-15819 GCA_035719405.1 Burkholderiaceae bacterium | reverse complement strand
TGCAGCTGTCCGCTCGTATCGACGAGGCGGCGGAATGTCGTCTGCCCGATGATGATGTCGTCGAGCTGCTTGTTGAACAGCGCCACGGTGAACGACGTGCTACGGCTGGGGTAGTACTCGGCGGTCAGGTCCACGCTGTTCGCGCGCACCGGCTTGAGCAGCGGGTTGCCCTTTGCGGTACCTGTGAGGGTGGTACGCACCGGGTTGTCGGCATTGGACTGGTTGAATGTGGTGTAGGCCTGCAGCTGCCCAAAGTCAGGGCGGGCGATCGCTTTCGCGTACGCGAAGCGGAACTGGAGCCGATCAGTGACCTTCATTCGCAGGTTCAGGCTGGGCAGCGCGTTCGTGTAGCTGTTCTTGAAGCTCTGCGCTTGGGCGCTGTCGGCGAACTCGGGCAGGCCCGCCGCCCTCTGCGCGTCGGTCAGGACAGGCGCGTCGAACTTGACGTAGCCCTGCGCCGTCGACTTCGTGTGGACCACGCGCAGGCCGACGTTGCCGTCCACCGGATAGCGCAGGTGATCGAAGCCGAAGCGCAGCTGACCGTAGATGGCCTGCGTGCGCTCGTCCTGCGTGTTCCTGCTGGCGTTGCTTGGGTCATCGCTCAACGTGGGCGCCGTCCAGGCAAACGGCCAAGTGTTGCACGGGGCCGTACTCTGGTTCCGGGCGGTGAGCTGCGCGATGCAGTTCTCCCTCGCCAAGGCGTGTAGCTGCTGGGTTGTGGCGGGGAAGCCGGTGGCCAGCGACATGTCAGGGAACACGATCGCGGGCGGTGCGGCCCCCTCGCCCCCGAAGAAGTTCGGGAAATCGTAGAGGCGGGTCGGGCCGGGGTAGTCGCCCAGGTGCGCCCGGCCGCCCGCGGTCCACGATGCGCTGAGGGCCTGCCATTGCTTGACCTGATTGGTCACGGCCTCTCGATCGGTGATGCGAACGCCGAAACGCAGTTCTCTGAGCACCCCATGGTCGAACTGGTAGCTCGCGTCTCCGCGCCATGCCTTCTGGGTCGCGCGGCCCTTGTCGATGGCCTGCTGATCGCTGTCCCAGAAGTAGCTGGACGGGTCGGCCAGCCTGGAGCGGTCCGCGGCGTCGAAGGTGAGGGTCGGTGGGAATGTGGACAGGTCCACCTGCTGCTTGAGCATCCCCGAACCGATGGCGACGTGCGAGTCCAGACCGTGCGTCTTGGCACGGACGCCCTGCAGCTCCGAACGCATCGTCCATCGGTCGTTGACCTTCCAGTTCAGAATCCAGGAGAGGTCACGGGTGTCGGAGACGCGGTTCGAGTCGCGCGCATTGGTGCCGATGGGGATGCCGAGCGGAGCACCGTTGTCCGTCTCGTTCGGTGCACGCAGCGTGCCTCTGACCAGCACGCCCCTCGCGTCGAACTCCGCACCGGGGTCGACGGTCATGTCGAAGGGCGAGCCGACCGTCGAGAAGAGCGCGTTTTCGTCCCAGTGCAGCTTGTACCTCGATTGGAAGTACGTCAGCGAAGACGAGACATTGTCCTTGCGCCACTGCAGACCGCCGTAAAGGCCCTGCCGCTCGCGCTCGAAGTTCAACGTGCGCCACGACACACCGGTCGGAACCCACTTGAGGTCGGCCGGGGCGGCCGGTTGGCTCAGCTTGAAGCCCTCGGGGGCGAACGGATCGGCGCGCGGGTAGTAGGGCGACACCTGGTAGCCATCGGTGCGGGTGGCGACCTTCGAATAGGCGTAATGGACCAGTGCACCGAATTCACCGGCCTCGGTGTTCCAGCGGTTGGCCAGCAAGCCGGAGAACGAAGGCGTGGTCTTGCCGCCAAGCTGCGCGTGCGCCGCTTCCAGCGAGAAGGCTCCCTTGGCTCCCTTGAAATCGAAGGGCAACGCGGTGCGCAGGTCGACGAGGCCGCCGATGGCACCCTCGATGTGTTCGGCCGACGGGTTCTTGTAGACATCGATGCCCGACATGAGTTCGGGCGGCACGTCCTCGAAGCTCAGGGCCCGTCCGCCATTGGCGGAGAACGAGTCGCGCCCGTTGAGTTCCGAGCGCACGTAGCTCAGACCACGGATGGTCACGGTGGACCCTTCGGCCGAGAAGTGCTCGATCGCGTCGCCGGCCTTGTTCTTGTCGGCAGCCATCGTGCGGTCGATGGTGATGCCAGGCAGGCGCTGCAGCACCTCGGTCACCGATCTGTCGCGCAGCTTGCCGATGTCGTCGGCGACGACGGAATCGACGACCTCTTCGGCGTTCTTCTTGATCGACTGCGCGCTCTCGAGCGCCTTGCGCTGGCCGGTGATGACGACCGGCTCCTGAGGGTTGACGTCCATCTTCTCTTCCGCCTTCTCGCTGGCGGGGGCCGATGCCGCCGGCGCCGGGGGTGGCGCTTCCTGCGCCATTGCAATTCCACTTGACATCAGTACGGCTTGCGCTGCCCCGGCTGAGAGCGCTGTTCTCTTGAAATGTCTCCTCATCGGTATGCCTTTGTTGAGATGGTTTCAAGGGCCGATTTCCTCAGAAGCGGCAGCGGAGCGGCGCAGCGCCGCGCGGAAATCAATCGAGGGCAAAGAACATGGCATTCGGCTTCGGAAGAACCGGCAGCGGTGCATCCGCTGCGTCGTTGCGCGCTGGTGACAATGATTATTAGTTGGAGGCGTCGTACAAAAGAGAACGGAGTACGAACACCAGGGACGCACTGAATAATTCCCCTTCCCTGAACTAACCCGGCACGAAGACGCGCCGCAGCTTTCGCGGACCTGTAAGAGCGGCAGGAAACTGCCAAGTCGGGACGCAGCAATGTTAGTTGGCGCACCGATGGAAACAAATCGGCGTAAACACCGAACACAGGCAACCCGGGACCTGATCAGCACCATGCATCTGATGACGCAGATCAAGAAAGTGTCCGCGCTGGAGTTTCAAGCGCCACCCTGACGCGTCGTACCCGACGGCCTACTTCATGCGCCATCTCCAGATAAGGCGATCGCCATTTATCCGCCAGTGCGCCTTTCGCGATACGCTGCCGGGTGCCCCAAGCGGCAAGGGAATACTCGTGCGTCAACTGCAAGCCAAAGGTCAAGGACGCCTCTTGCCAGGCTTGCTCCTGGCATGGGCACTGCTCACGGCGCCACTCCACGCCCTCGCGCTCGATCTGCCCCTGCAGATCTCCCAGTACGCGCACACCTCGTGGACGGCGCGGGAAGGCGCCAATATCGGCCTCGTCTTCGCGATGGCGCAGACACCCGATGGCTACCTGTGGGTCGCAGGGTCGTTCGGCCTGTTCCGCTTCGACGGCCTTCGATTCGTGCTGTGGCAGCCACCGAACGGTCAATCGCTGCCCAGCGCTCCCTACAGCTTGCTGGTGTCGCGCGACGGCACGCTGTGGATCGGCACCTTCAGTAGCCTGGCCAGCTGGAATGGACACGAGTTCATTCCCCGGCATCCGGAGATCGGCGAGCGGTTCGTGACCTCGCTGTTTGAGGACCGCGACGGAACCATCTGGGCGGGCGTGCGCTCGAAACCCGGGTTGCTCTGCGCCATCCGCGCAGGTCATGCGCGATGCATGGAGCCGGAGGGCGGTTTCGGCGCATTCGTCTGGAGCCTGGCCGAGGATCGCTCCGGGAATCTGTGGGTCGGCGCCGAAAACGGCGTCTGGCGATGGCGCCCCGGGACGCCCCGGCGCTACGCGATGCCCGGCGAACGCGTGGGCGACTTGACTACGTCCGACGAGGGTCAGGTGCTGATCGCCACCACCGGCGGGGGGCTCAGGCAGGTGGCTGACGACCACCTGGTACCTTATCCCTTGCAACGCGCCGGCAAGCCCGGCGAATGGCTTACCGACCCCGAAGTCAAGGCAAACAAGCTGCTGCGCGACCGCGACGGCGGGCTGTGGATCGGATCCCTGGGCCTCGGCCTCATCCATCTCAAAGACGGCCAGGCGGACACTTTCACGCGGGCGGAGGGCCTCTCCGGCAACATTGCCTGCAGCCTGTTCGAAGATCGCGAGGGCAACATCTGGTACGGCAGCGAAAAGGGCGTGGACCGCTTCCGCAAGCTGCCGGTCACCACTCTATCGACGAAACAGGGCCTGCCCGACGAGCTGGCGAGATCCGTCGTGGCCACCAGGGACGGCAGCATCTGGGTGGCCACGGACCAGGGACTGGCGCGGTGGAAGGAAAGCCGACTCATCGTCTACAAGGAACGCGACGGGCTGCCCGATCCGCGCGTGCGTTCCCAGTATCAGGACGTCGACGGGCGCCTCTGGGTGAGCACGGCCCGGGGCCTCGCCTACTTCGCGAACGACCGCTTCGTCGCCGTCGACGGGGGGCCCAGCAACGAGATCTACTCCATGACGGGCGATGCGGCGGGCAACCTCTGGCTTTCGGGCAACAAGGGCCTTGCACGCTTGCACCGGGGCCGGTTCATCGAGAACATTCCGTGGGCCGCGCTCGGTGGCCGGGAACACGCCCAAGTCATCCTTGCCGATCGAGGCGGGGTGTGGCTGGCGCTCCGGGCGGGCTACGCGGCTACGATCGTGGTAAAGCCCGATGGGGTGTTGTACTTCAAGGACGGCAAGGTCGAGGCCACCTTCACACCCGCGCAAGGACTGGGTGCGGGCCATGTCGGCGGTCTCCGGCTCGATGCCGACGGGGCGGTGTGGGTTGCGACCGGAGATGGCGGCCTGAGCCGGATCAAGGATGGCCATGTCACGACACTCACAGTCGCCAACGGCCTGCCCTGCAACAGAGTCCACTGGTCGACGCTGGACGGCAACGGGTCGCTGTGGATGTACACGATCTGCGGCCTGGTGCGGGTCGAGCGTGACGACCTGGCGGCCTGGATCGCCGATCCGAGCCGCCGGGTGACGCCGAAGCTGTGGACCGGCGCAGATGGCGTCCCGCTCCTGGCCGCGGCGCCGACCTACTACAACCCTCCCGTGGCCAAGGGCCCGGAGGGAAAGCTCTGGTTCGTGGGCGCGGGCGAGGTCCAGTCCATCGATCCCGATCACATACCATCGAACCCGGTGCCCCCGCCGGTTCATATCGAAACCCTCGTCGCCGACCAGCGGCGCTACGCGGTTGCCGATGGCCTGCGCCTGCCGCCGCTGGTCCGTGACATCGCCATCGGGTTCGCGGGGCTCAGCCTCGTCGACCCGCCCAGCATGCGCTTCCGCTACCGGCTCGAAGGGCACGACAACGATTGGCAGGAGGCCGTCGGCAGGCGCCTGGCAACCTATACGAACCTGCCGCCGGGAAACTACCGCTTCCGGGTGACGGCGGCCAACAACAGCGGCGTGTGGAACGAGGCAGGTGCGCAACTCGAGTTCTCGATCTTGCCGGCCTTCTACCAGACCACGTGGTTTCGCGTCGCCTGCGCGGTCGTGCTGATCGGCCTGGCATGGGGCAGCTTCCAGCTCCGGCTGCACATGCGCATCCGGCGGATGCAACGGCAGTTCGAGGCGACGCTGGATGCTCGCGTGGCCGAACGCACGCGCATCGCGCGCGACCTGCACGACACCCTGCTGCAGCGTTTCCACGGGCTGCTGCTGCAGTTTCAGGCCGCGTTCAACCTCCTGCCCGATCGTCCGCGCGAATCGAAGCAGGTCCTCGCGCGCGCGATCGATCAGGTGGCCGATGCCATCACCGAGGGCCGCGACACCGTGAAGGCTTTGCGGACCTCTGTCGTGGAGACGAACCACCTCGCGGACTCCTTGCGGGCCCTCGCAAAGGATCTCGCCAACGAGAGCGGTCATGCGGTATCGGCGCATGTTGAAGTGAAAGGCACGCCGCAGGCTCTGCATCCACTCGTGCGCGACGAGATCTTCCGCATCGCCGGCGAGGCGCTGCGCAACGCCTTCCATCACGCCGACGCGCAGCAGGTCACCGTCGAGATCTGCTACGACGCGCGGCAACTGCAGGTGCGGGTGCGCGACGATGGCACGGGGATCGACCCGGAGGTGCTGCGCACGGGCGGGAAGGAAGGGCACTTCGGCATGAGCGGGATGCGCGAGCGCGCCGAGCTCGTGGGCGGTACGCTCACGGTCCGCAGCGGCCCGGACGCGGGAACGGAAGTGGAGTTCAGCGCTCCAGGGTCGCGGGCGTACAGTAAGGCATTACCGGCACGGTCATGGCTTTTGAAGAAGTTCGCACCCAGCGAGATCGGCGAATGACTGAAAATCCGAACCGCATCCAGATTCTCTGCGTCGACGATCACCCGATCGTGCGGCAGGGCATCGCGGCGCTTCTGTCCGTGGAGCCGGACATGGCCCTCGTGGCGGAAGCGGCGAACGGACGCGAAGCGATCCAGCAGTTTCGGGCGCATCGCCCGGACATCACGCTCATGGACTTGCAGATGCCCGGGATGAGCGGGCTCGAGGCCATCGACGCGATCCGCGCCGAGTTCCCCGACGCGCGCATCATTGTGCTCACCACCTACGCCGACGATGCTCAGGCGCAGCGCGCGCTGCAGGCCGGCGCTCGCGGCTACCTGCTGAAGAATGCCTTGCACAAGGAACTGCTCGACGCCATCCGCGCCGTGCACGCCGGCCACAAGGTGCTTCCCTCGGAAGGGTCATATGAACTGGCTCGGCAGATTACGGACGACGTCCTGACGCCAGCGGAGATCAGCGTACTGCGATCCGTCGCGCAGGGCAACGCGTCCCAGGAGATCGCCAGGTCGCTCGAGGTCAGCGAAGAGGCGGTCGAAGACAAGGTGCGAAACATCCTGTCGAAGCTGGACGCCCAGGATCGCACGCATGCCGCGATGACCGAACTCCAGCGCGGGATGATCGAGACCGAGCGCGCCGCCCGGCACGCCGCCGAGGCGGCCAACCGTGCGAAGAGCGAGTTCCTCGCCAACATCAGCCACGAGTTGCGCACACCGCTGAATGCCGTCCTCGGCTACGCGCAACTGTTAAGCATGCAGGGTGGCCTGAGCGCGAAGCAGGAGCGCGGCCTGGATACCATCCACAAGAGCGGGCAGCACCTCCTGGCGCTGATCAACGACATCCTCGACCTGGCGCGCATTGAGGCGGGCCGCACGGAGCTGAACCCGCAACCGATGAACCTGTTTGACTTCCTGCAGGAGGTGGTCAACCTCATGCGGGTGAAGGCAGACGAGAAGCATCTGACCTTCGTGTTCGATGCCGGGCCGGGCTTGCCCGAGGGCGTGCTGGCCGACGAGCGCCGGCTGCGCCAGGTGCTGCTGAACCTTCTGGGTAATGCGATCAAGTTCACCGACCAGGGAACGGTCGCGTTGCGCGCCTCCGCGGAGCCCAAGGGGCGGGCGCAGGTACTGCTGCGGCTGGATGTCGAGGACACCGGCATCGGCATGCGCTCCGACGACTTGGAACGAATCTTCGAGCCCTTCCAGCAGGTGGGCGACGTGGAGCGCCGCAGCGGCGGTACCGGGTTGGGCCTGGCGATTACGCGCGCACTGGTGATCAACATGGGCGGACAGGTGGAGGTGAGCAGCGAGTTCGGCCGCGGCACGCGGTTCCGCGTAGAGCTGCCATTGCCGCTGGCGCCTGAGGTGACTGCCTCGTCGCAGAAGGTGCCCCGCGTCGCGCGGTATAAGGGGCTGTCACGGCGGGTGCTGGTGGTCGACGACGTGGCGGCGAACCGCACGCTGATGCGCGACTTCCTGACGAACGCCGGCTTCGAAGTCGCGGAGGCCACTGATGGCAGTGAATTGGTGGCGGCCGCGAAGAGGTTCCGGCCGGACCTGATCCTGATCGACAGCGTGATGCCGGTGGTGGACGGCGTGGAGGCGACACGTCGACTGCGCCGGGATACCGATCTTGCCGGGTTGCCCGTCATCGCGGTATCGGCCTCCACGAGCGCCGAGCACCGTGCCGCCTGTCTGGAGGCCGGCGTCAGCGTGTTCCTGACAAAGCCTGTGTCCCTGGACACGCTTCAGGCACATATCGGAGAGCAACTCGGTCTGCAATGGATCGAGCCGCCCGCAGCCGCTGATTGAGCGGTGGCCGCGCCAACAGCGCGGGCATCAAGTTGGTGGCCGGGACGAAACGCTGCATCGGCGTGACAACGCCCGCGATCGGCGGCGTTTGCCCTGAGACTGGCCTGTCCCAGCAGGTGGCGAGCGATCAGGCAGGTGCACGATGAGCGTTACGGCGCCCTCTTCTCCACCACCACGCGGCCGAGCAATCCCGAGGGCTGGCCCGGTTGCGACTGCACCAGCACGTTGACCGTGCGCCGGCCGGGGCCTTGCGGCAGCGTCAGCACCAGCGGCCCGGGCGCGGCGCCGGTCTTTTCGCCGAGCTTCACGCCATCGGCCCACACCTCTGCACGGCCGGCGATCTCGCGGAACACGATGCTGCCCTGGCCGTCGTTGCGGTCGGCGCGCACGCCGAACGATGCGCGGTACACGCGCCACGGCAACTCTTCGGGCGCCTGCTGCATCGGTGCCTCGCCCCAGCCCCAGGTCTTCATGTCGCCGTCACTTGGCGCAACGTTCGGATCGGGCCGCTCGGCTTGAGGCGGCGAGATGCGCCAGCCGCTGATTTTGCTGAATGGTTGGGATTCGGGCACGGCCGGCGGCTGTGACACGCCTTGTACTTCGAGCACCGCTGACGCAGGCTGCAGCCCAGACGCGGTGGCGCGCAGCGTGAGCGGTCCGCGGCCGGCACGGCGCCCCTGCAGGATCACCTGGGCAAGGCCATTGAACAGGCTGCGTTCGCTGGCCTTGTCGGCCTCGTGCGAGTTGGGATCGCCGTTGCCCACGCCGATGAGGCTGCCTTCGCCCTGCACCTCGAAGCGCACCGGCAGGTTGACCGTGGGCACCGGCCGGCCCTGCGCATCGACCGCGCTCACCGTGACGGGTACCGCATCCAATCCGTCGCCGGCCAGTGCATTGCGGTCGGGTGTGAGTAACAGCCGCGCGGGCGCGCGGCTGGTCTCCACTGCATCGCGCGCGATCTCGGTCCCGTTGCGCAAAGCCACCGCCTCCAGGCGACCGGGCCCATAGGGCACCTCGAAGGTCACCATGTCGATCGGATCGACATCGCCCTCGGCGACGGGCTCGCCGTTGAGCAACAGTCGCACGCGCGGCGCGTTGGTGGTCACCATCACCTTGATGGGTTGGCCCTCGCGGCCGGGCCAGTTCCAATGCGGCACGAGCTTGATCACCGGCCGCTCCTTCACCCAGTGGGCCTGGTGGATCCAGAACGCCGTTTTGGGGAAGGCGCAGAGGTCCATCGCGCCGAAGAACGAGCCGGCGCTCGGCCACTCGAACGGTGTGGGTTCGCCGCGGTAATCGATGCCGGTCCACACGATGCTGCCAGCGATGAACGGCCGCTCCGCGATCGCGCGCCAAGCCTTGCGGTGCGTGGCGCCCCACTCCGAAGGCTCGTCGTCGTAGCTGCCCAGCACATGGGCCTGGCGGTCGCTCTCGAAGGCACCGCGCGTCATGAAGGATGAGGTGTCTTCGGTGCTGGTGATCGGCAGCTTGGGGTGTTCATTGTGAAAACGGTCGTAGGCCCAACCCTGATAGTTCAGGCCCACCACATCGACCGCCTGCGTGACGTTCACCTCGCCGAAGATGCCGTCGTGCATGGCCGCGGTGACCGGGCGCGTGGCGTCGAGCTTCTTCACCGCGGCCACCATGCGGCGCGCCATCTCATAGCCGGCCTCGGTGCCCTGCAACGGCTCCTCGTTGAAGATCGACCACAGGATCACGCTCGGGCGGTTGCTGTCGCGCCGCACGAGCCAAGTCAGCTGCTGCAGATAGTCGGGCGAAGGATTGAAGTGGCGGTTCTCGTCCATCACCAGCAGGCCCATGCGGTCGGTCATGTTCAGCACCTCGGCCGCCGGCGCGTTGTGCGCGAAGCGCACCGTGTTCACGCCCATGGCCTTGAGCCGCCGAAGCCGGTATTCCCAAATCGATTCGGGCACCGCCACGCCCACGCCGGCGTGATCCTGGTGAACCGCCACGCCCTGCAGCTTCACATGCTGGCCATTGAGGAAGAAGCCGCGATCCGCATCGAAGCGGATCGTACGGAAGCCGATGTGCACGTCGGTGCGATCGAGTTCGCCCTGTGCATCGCGCAGCACTGCGCGCACCCGGTACAGCGCGGGCTGTTCCAGCGTCCACAGCTGCGGCTTGTTCACCTCGATTTCGAGCCGTGCGGTGCCGGTGTCGAGCGCGCCGACCTGCACGCGCGCACTGCCCGTGGCGACTTCCTTGCCAGCGGGATCGAACAGCGTCACATCGACCACTGCGGCGCGACCGGCCTTGGCACTGCTTTCCACGTCCACCGTCACCGGTAGAGTCCAGCGGCCGTTCTTCAGCACCGGGTTGGCATGCACCCCGTCGGTGGCGATGTGCACTGCATCGCGCTTGACCAGCCAGGTGTGGCGGTAGATGCCGGCGCCTTCGTACCACCAGCCCTCCTGCGCATGCGCATCCACGCGCACGGCGATCGTGTTCCCATCTTCGCCATAACGGAGGTAGGGCGTGATGTCGATCTGGCGGCCGTTGTAGCCCGACCAGTTGCGGTTCACCAAGATGCCGTTCACCCACACCGTGCTGTAAGTGGCGATGGCATCGAACTGCAGCTCGATGTGGCGGCCGCGGTCGGACTCGGGCAGCTGCAAGTAGCGCCGGTACCAGCCAATGCCGCGCGGGCGATAGCCCTGCGAGGCGTTCTCGTTGAGATCGAAGGGCCCCTCCACCGCCCAATCGTGCGGCAGGTCCAGCCAGCGCCAGGCGGAATCGTCGAAGTCGGCGGCGGCCGCACCAACGGCACCGTTGGCCTTGCCGGCGAAGTAGCTCATGCCGTGGCCCTTGACCGGCGTCGCAGGCACGTCACCGAGGTGGAACAGCCAGCCGGCATCGAGCGACAGGCGCTCGCGGGTGCCGGCCCAGCTGCTGCCCACAGCGCATAGGGCGAGCAGGAAGGTCAGGGTCCGTTGTCGGATGCTCATTGCGAAAGTCGCCTTCAGTGTGCCTTCAGTGCGCGTCCGCCGGCCGCAGGGGTCACGACGTTAACGGCCAGCCGTCGTTAAAGCCGCTGGAAACTCCATCTCATCGCAGCCCTTCCATGGCTGCGTCGTTCATTCCGGCCACTTTGATGTCTGCGAAGCCTTCGCCATCCAGACGCACGGTCCATATGCGGCCCCGGTGTCGCAGCCGCACGGCTTCGCCGGGCCGGCCGCGCAGGTGCAGGCGCGTAGGCCGACCCTCGGCCCAGACGAGGTCGAGTTCGATGCCGCCACGCGCACGCATGCCGCGCACCGCGCCCTGGTCCCAGACCTTGGGCAGCGCCGGCAGCAGATGGATCTCGCCGCCCCAGGACTGCATCACCATCTCCAGGATGCCGGCGGCACCGCCGAAGTTACCGTCGATCTGGAACGGCGGGTGCGAGTCGAACATGTTGGGATACGTGCGCACCGGGCCCAGCAGGCCTTGCAGGATGGAGTACGCACGCTCACCGTCCCCCAGCCGCGCCCACAGGGCGACACGCCAGGCTGTGGCCCAGCCGGTGGACCGGTCGCCGCGCGCATTGAGCGTGACCTTGGCCGCCTGCGCCAGCGCGGGCGTGTCGCGCCAGTTGATCTGGCCGCTGGGGTACACCGCGTACAGGTGCGACACGTGGCGGTGGCGCGGGTCGGGTGCGTTCGCGTCCCAGTCCTCCAGCCACTCCTGCAACTGGCCCTGCCCGCCGACTCGGTCCGCGGGCAGGCGCTCGCGTGCCGCACGCAGCGCACGCGCGAATGCCTCGTCCTTCTCCTTCAGGAGCGCGTGCGCCTGGAGCGTGTGGTCGAACAGGTCGCGCAGGATCTGGCGGTCCATCGCCGGTCCAGCGCACACGGCGACGTCGGGATGGTGCAGGTTCTCGGGTGACAGCGAGGGTGAAGTGACCAGGCCGCGGCCCTTCGGATCTTCAGTCAGCGTGTCGAGGAAGAAGAGGCACGCGCCCTGCAGCAGCGCGTAGAGCCTGCGCAGCAGCGCGGGGTCGGGGTGGTACTCATAGTGGTCCCACAAGCTGTTGCAAAGCCAGGCGCCGCCGCAGGGCCACAGGCCGTACATCGGGCCATCGACCGGCGCGGCGGCACGCCACAGGTCGGTGTTGTGGTGCGCCACCCAGCCCCGCGCGCCGTAGCTGCTGCGGGCGGTGCGCGCACCGGTGACCGCGAGCTGCTCCACCATGTGCAGCAGCGGCTCCACGCTCTCGCCGAGGTTGGCTGGCCCCGCAGGCCAGTAGTTCATCTCGGTGTTGATGTTGATCGTGTACTTGCCGCCCCAGGGCGGATAGTTGCCCTCGTTCCAGCGGCCCTGCAGGTTGGCCGGCTCGCTGCCCGGGCGCGACGACGAGAGCAACAGATAGCGCGCGTACTGCACGTAAAGCGAGGCCAGTTCGGGCTGCACCTCCGTGGAAGCAGCGAAGATGCGCTCGTTGGTCGGGCGCCGATCGAGGCCACCACCGCCGAGGCGGATGGCCATGCGCCGGAACAACGCCTGATGCGCCTGCAGGTGGCGCTTCTTCAACACTGCATGAGGCAAGCGCGCGGCGGCCTCGCTACGGCTGCGCACGGCCGCCACCGGGTCGCCGTTCACGTCCCAGGGATTCACGAAGCTGGTAGCCCCGGCGACCAGCAGCGTGAGCGTGCGGGCGCCGCGCACCTCGATGCGGTCGCCTACGACGGCGATGCTGCCGTCCCCCACCGCCTTCACCCGCAGCGCGAAGCGCAGGCCCGAGGCAATACCGGCGTCGGCGATGTTGCGGCCTTGGATCAGTAGCGCGCGGTCGCCGTCGTCGGCCAGCGCCAGCGTTGGCGGCCGCTCGGTTTCGCGCAGCGGCTCGTGGTGGTCCCAGGCGGCCCCGGCCAGCGCGACCGCACCCTGGGCATCGCGCTTGGCGCCGAAGTTCACGTTCTTCGTCGAATGGCGGTAGCGGATGTCCAGGTCGAACGTGCCGCCCTGCGCCTCGAGGCGCAGCACGAGCACTTGATCGGGCTCGCTGCAAAAGGCCTCGCGCCGGTGCGGGACCGCGCCGTCGGTGAAGCGGGTGACGGCGGTGGCCGTGTCCAGGTCGAGCCAGCGGCGGTAGCCGGTGGCGGCCTCAAGGCCTTTCGTCTCGACGAACAGATCACCGGCCGAGCCGTAGGGCATTTGCCCGAGGGGCTGGGCCATCAGCGACTTGCCGGCCAGCTCCTGCGCTTCCAGAAAGCGGCCCTCGTCGATCAGCGCGCGCACATGCGGCAGCGCTTCGAGCGCGGCCGGGTTGTCGGGGTTGTAGGGACCGCCGCCGAAAAGCGTGTCGATGTTCAGCTGCAGGCGCTCCTGCGCGGGGCGGCCGAACACCATCGCGCCCAGGCAGCCGTTGCCCACCGGCAAGGCCTCGACCCACGGGCCTGCGGGCTTCTCGTACCACAACGACAGGTCCTGCCGTTCGCCGCGATCCGTGAGCCGGACCCGGGCGTGAGCCAGGCCGGGCAGCGCCAGCGCCAGTCCGGCCGTGGCAATGAAGCGACGTCGGCCGCGAAGGGACGTGGGGGAACTCATCTGCGAACCACTCCGGCAATTGGACGTTAATGCGCAAGCCATAACCGCCCGACAGGGTAGACGACACCGCTTCCCTGTTGGGCGGGACCCACAGAAAAGGTCGTAGCTTCCCGGCGCTGACGAAGCTCAGGTCGCGAGCGACAGCTGGGAGGTGAGCGCTGTCGCCTCGCCAAGCTTCAGCGTCACGCCAAGGACAGGCACGGCCGGGGCTTACTCGCCGAGCAAGCGGCGCCGCTCCTCGAATTCTTCTTTGTCGATTTCCCCACGAGCGAAACGCTCCTTGAGGATGTCAATCGCCTTGGGCGGAGATGGCTCCGAGCCACGCCAGGGACCGATGCCTCTGCGCGCGATCAGGTCCACCGCTGCAATCAGCACGACGAGCAGCAGAAGCATGATCAGTGGCCCCAGGAACATACCGTACCAACCTCCGCCCCACCACATCATGTGTGGACCCCAATTGTCTCTGTAGGGTTCTGACGCCGCCTGGGCCGAGGCGCACAACGGCCCGGCAAGCGGCACTCCGCGCGCCGCAACGGCATGGCTTTCCGCATCGTTGCTTCTCCTGGAAGGCCTGGACAGGCACGGGCCAAGGCCGGCTGGAAAATGGGCAGCCGGGACTTCCTTGCGCACCGGTGTCGTTTTGGCTTGCCTGTGAAGGAAGATCAGCATCTTGTTGTCTTCCCGTCTTTCCGGTGGATCTCGGCGTCTCGATCAGATCTCGCATGGCAGATCGTGCCATGACCTCCTCGGGTCAATATGAGCGTCCGGCATTCCATTGCGGGCTTATCGTCATGCCTGCGCATGTCCGCCTTTAGAGGAGCGCTCATAGGAGGCTTATTGGTGTAAACGCTATGACGCCTCAGGAGTTCGACGCCTGAATCATCCTGGGTATCGCCGGCGTCAGCGCCAAGGAGCTCGGCCGCTGATTTCCTCGGGGCGGCATCCAGTCGATAACGACTTCAACGGCGCAAGACGAAGGCAGTGCCGGTCAGATAAGCCAGGCAGCGCCGATTGCCGAAGCGACGAGCAGAACTCCCGCGAGCAAGGCAAAGCGATTCGCGCTTGCTTCGATCCGCCGGGCATGCTGATCCCAAAAAATCGCAAGGCCGACAAGTGCCATCAAGATCAGATGCCCCCCTTCGACCACCATTGGAACCAGCATCAATGCCCAGCACGAACCCACACAGCAAAGGGCATGGGAAAGACCGAAACGAAAGCTTCCCCATTCGGCGGCGATGCCGAAGGCTGGCAGGGGCGGGGTGGCGTGGCTGCGATTCAGGAAGCTCCTCTTCCATGGAGTCCCTTGCCAGGCGAGGGCGACGCCGATCGCCAGCGCGACCGTGATGCCAGGACGTGAGCCACCGACGCTGCGAAGAACAGACGCTCCCATGTCCATCGCCTGCATGAGTGGCAGCCAGACGGCGAGGTATCCGGCGAGGAAGAGCACCGGTGCCCGCCATCGTCGATGCGCCAGGCTGCGTCGCACAATGGTTTCCAGGGCTGGCATCAGCAAGGGCAGCATCATCGCCCCCAGCATCAGCATCGACCCCGCAAGCCGCGGCAGCAGGAATGATTGGCTCCGCGCAACGAAGGCACCCCACCCCGCGTCATTCGATCGGCACAGGTACCCCGGCGCCCAGCCTGCATGGCCGAACGCCAGGAGGAGCCACATCGCTGCGCTCACAAGGAGCATCGGCCACAGCCGCTGCCTCGCCAGGTCTTGCAACGCGGCGAACACGAGCCGCAATCAGGCACCTCGTCGGTAAAGGCTGATTTGTCCCACTGTGATCCGGTCTTCGTGGCGAACGTCCGACCGCGGCACGATGCGGACCTGCAACGTGTCAGGAAACGTCTCGCTTGTCAGATGCAGCGCATCGACAAAGTCGGTGATTTCGATGGCCTTGGTCAAGCCCTGACCGCCGTGAGGACCGCCAGGGTCGGAGGCCTGCTCCAGGCCGAACAGCGAAATCACGCCGACGTGCGCCTGCGACGTGGGCTGCTGACCGGATTCCTGCGCAAGGTACACGTCGAACAGTGCCGAGCCGTTGTCGCCGCGAATGTTCTCGAGCCTGAGGAACACCCTGTCCGGCTCTTCGTGCGTCTGCGAAGTGGCGCGCGACCGCGTGAGGCTCGATGACACGCGCTGCGCCGGCGCGGACGACACCTTGAGCGTTGCGGTGACAGGCTGCGATCCGAGCGCGAGACCTTGAACCTCGCTCGCGCCCAACAACTCGGCCGGCGCGCCTTGCGGACTCATGGCGCCGGGGGCCGGCGAAGGACCGCCGCGCAACATTTCAATTCGCGAGCGCTGACGTGATGGTCCAGGTA
>DASTGE010000804.1:0-2227 GCA_035719405.1 Burkholderiaceae bacterium | reverse complement strand
GGTCAGCCTGCCCTTGCACCATCAGCCTCCCGCCTCCAGCCCGGTCGGACAGACCCCTGCCACAAGCACCGGGGCCGATCCTCGACGGGTACTGGTCGCCGACGACAACGACGATGCCGTCAACTCACTCGCGGAGTTGCTGCGCCTTCGCGGCCATCACGTGCGGACGGCACGCGATGGGGAGGAGGCAGTGCAGCTCGCGCGAGAATTCGCGCCGGACATCGTGATCCTCGACTTGGGGATGCCCAAGGTGGACGGCTTTGAGGCCGCACGCTGCATCCGAGCGAGTGAACAGGGTCGACGCGTAACGATGGTGGCGCTCAGCGGATGGGGACAGGAAGCGGATCGCGTCCGCACGCAAGCAGCGGGCTTCGACCATCACCTCACCAAGCCCGCAGCCCTGGCAACTCTCGAGGAGATCTTGCGGGGCGGGTCACAAGCTTGACACTGAGGGCAGTCCTTGAGTGCCTGCTCCCGAGGACTATTGCTAGCTGCCGTTTGCAGACCTACGACTGCGGCCGGCCCCCCGGTGATGTCCCAGGCGTAGTGGGAACTTGAGGTGGCGGTTTCCTCGGTGAGTTCGACAGAATCGAGCTTGCTGAACCTGAAACCATCGACGAAGGAAACCGCCGTGAAGGATCGTAAGGCAAAGGCCGGGTTGAAGGTCGTGCGTCGGGATAACCGAGCTCAGATCCGGCGCGCTCTTCAGGGCAGCGGCCAAGCGCTGCTGCCGATGCTGGAGTTGCTCGAAGGGGCGCAGGCGAGCATTGACGAGCTGATGCACGAGACAGCGGTCGCGCTGATCGAGCAGCTGTTGGTGCTGTCGGCGCAAGAGCTTGCTGGCGAGAAGGCGCGCGGCCGTGAGGGAGGTGCAGTGCTGTGGCACGGGAGCCAGCGAGGTGTGGTGACGCTGGCCGAGCGGCAGCTTCGAGTGCAGCGGCCACGGCTGCGCGACAAGGAAAAAGGGTGTGAGGTCAAGGTGCCCGCGTACGAACGGCTGCACGACGACACGGGTATGGGCAGGCGGGTGCGCGACATCCTGGTCGCCGGCGTTTCCACGCGCCGGTACAAAGAGGTATTGCCGCAGGCTGCGGGCACTGTCGGGGTGTCCAAGAGCGCAGTGTCGCGGCACTTCGTGGAGGCCAGCGCAGCGCAGTTGGCCGAACTCAACGAGCGCGCCCTTGCTCACCTCGATCTGTTGGTGATCTACATCGATGGCATTGTGGTGGACGGCCACCACATCATCGCCGCCGTCGGCGTGGACGGAACCGGGGCTAAGCACCTACTCGGCCTGGCTGCCGGCGCTACCGAGAACGCTCAGGTGGTCAAGGACTTGCTGAAGCAACTGATCGGCCGCGGTCTCAACGCTGAGTTGGACTACCTGTTCGTGATCGACGGATCCAAGGCGCTTCGCAGCGCCATTGACGAGATGTTCGGCGATCACGCCAAGGTGCAACGGTGCAGAACTCACAAGCTCAGAAACGTGCTGGAGCGGCTGCCGAAGACCGAGGCAGCGCAGACCGGCGCCGTGATGCGCGCCGCGTACAAGCTCGACCGCAAGGAGGGTATGGCCAAGCTTCGCAAACAGGCCCAGTGGCTCGAACGGGAGCACCCAGATGCGGCGGCCTCCCTGCTGGAAGGCCTGTCCGAGACCTTCACAGTGAACGACCTGGGTCTGCCGCCTTCGCTGATGCGGTGCCTGTGCACGACCAACATCATCGAGAACCCGAACGGCATCGTGCGGCGAACGAGTCGTCGCGTGACTCGATATCGCGACATCGACATGGCCCTGCGCTGGACCGCTGCAGGCTTCCTCGAGGCTCAAAAGTCGTTCCGAAAGATCCAGGGCGTCAATGATCTCTGGATACTCAAGGCTGCATTGAATCGGCCTGTTGAGCACCACGTTGACGCGCAAAGAAAGGCCGCGTAACGTGCCCCCTACCGCCACCGGTTCCAACTATCGGTGGGACATTGCCGGCCCCCCGCCTCACCACGCCTGTGCCCGCCACCGGCGCTGCAGAGCGAAGGGTCATCAAGTTCTCGGGCGAGTCCGCTCCTGTACTATCCGTTTAGACAAGACCTTCTCTTCCTCGTTCTCTTCTGTTCCCCGCTCGCATCAGCAGCGGGCCGCGGTCGACTCACCCGGTCATTGATCTTCTTGTCGCTGCACTGTAAGCGGTAAGCCTGAGACGTTCTTCCTCCGCGCCCAGGCCGTTCGCACAATGCT
>DASTGE010000803.1:0-3922 GCA_035719405.1 Burkholderiaceae bacterium | reverse complement strand
GGGCAGACCCAGTTCATGTTCCCGAGCCTGTTCACCGCGCTGCCGCATGTGAAGTCCGGCAAGCTGCGAGCGATGGCGGTGGCTGGACCGAAGCGCTCTCACCTGTTGCCCGATGTGCCCACGCTGAAGGAAGCCGGCGTCGACGGGGTGGACGTGCAACAGTGGTATGGCTTCTTTGCGCCCGCCAAGACGCCCAAGCCGATCGTCGACCAGATCAACAAGGCGCTCAATCAGGTGCTGGCCGACAAGGAGACCATCAAGCGCATCGAGGACCACGGCGCGGACGTGGAAACAAGCACGCCCGAGCAGTTTGGCACGCTCGTAAAGAACGAGTTGGTGAAATGGAAGAGCGTCGTGCAGCGAGCCAAGCTGACCGCGGACTGATGCAAGAAGGAGCCATCGGAATGGAAACTTCCCTGAACGAATTGAAGGCCTGGATCGGCCGCAGCGAGACGGTGCGCGACCAGATCGGCGCCACGCCGGTAAGAGCGCTCAATGCGACGCTGGATCATCCGCCGCTTCCAGTCGATAACGGCACGCTGCTGCCGCCACTGTGGCATTGGCTGTATTTCCTGCCGTTGCATCGTCAAAGCGAGATCGGCGCTGACGGGCATGCAAAGCGCGGCGGTTTCCTGCCGCCCGTGCCGCTGCCCAGGCGCATGTGGGCCGGAAGCCAGTTCGAGTTTCGCTCCCGTGTGCGGGTGGGCGACGCAGTGGAGCGCACGTCCACCATCGACGACGTGACGGCCAAGGAAGGGCGCACCGGCACGCTGGTGTTCGTGAAGGTACGCCACGAGGTTCGATGCAACCGATCGGCCGATCCGGCGATCGTCGAGTTTCACGACATCGTGTACCGGGAACCGAAGCGGCCGGACGATGTCGAGCCGCCTTCCCAGCAGGCATCCGCGGAGGCGGAATGGCAACGCGAGATCGTCCCCGACGACGTGCTGCTCTTCCGCTACTCCGCGCTCACCTTCAACGGCCATCGCATTCATTACGACCGCAAGTACGTGACCGAGGTCGAAGGCTATCCCGGGCTCATCGTCCATGGACCGCTGATCGCCACGCTGCTGCTGGACCTGGTGCGCCGCAATGCGCCAGACGCCGATGTGGCGAGTTTCCGGTTCAAGGCCGTGCGTCCGACCTTCGACCTGAACCCGTTCCGCGCCAACGGCCAGTGCGCCGAAGACGGCAAGACGATCAAGCTGTGGGCCCAGGATCACGAGGGCTGGCTGACGATGGATGCAGTGGCCACGCTGCGCTGAACCTTGAAAGGCCTTTGCGATGCAACCGCTGAAAGGACTGACGGTCGTCACCCTCGAGCATGCAATTGCCGCGCCGTTCGCGACGCGTCAGCTTGCCGATCTGGGCGCCCGCGTCATCAAGATCGAGCGCCCCGGCGTCGGTGATTTCGCGCGAGGCTACGACGCCCGCGTGCGCGGGCTGGCCTCCCACTTCGTGTGGACCAACCGCTCGAAAGAAAGCCTGACGCTCGATGTGAAACACCCCGAGGCCGCGAAGGTGCTCGAACGCCTCGTGCTCGACAAGGCGGACGTGGTCGTGCAGAACCTCGCCCCCGGCGCTGCCGCGCGGCTGGGCCTGGGCTACGAGGTGCTTGCGGCGAAAAAGCCGTCGATCATCGTATGCGACATCTCTGGCTATGGTGCGGACGGCCCCTATCGGGACAAGAAGGCCTATGACCTGCTGATTCAAAGCGAGGCCGGCTTCGTGTCGGTCACCGGCACGCCCGATGAACCGTGCAAGGCGGGCCCGTCGATGGCCGATATCGCCGCCGGCATGTATGCCTACAGCAGCATCCTCGCCGCACTGCTGCAACGTGCGCAAACCAGGCGCGGCCAGCACATCGACATCTCGATGTTGGAGTCGCTGGTCGAGTGGACCAGCTATCCGCTGTACTACGCCTTCGACGGCGCGCCGCCACCGCCGCGTACCGGAGCGTCGCACGCCACCATCTATCCCTACGGGCCGTTCCCCACGGGCGCCGACGGCGGCAGCGTGATGCTCGGGCTGCAGAACGAGCGCGAGTGGGTGAGCTTCTGCGAGAAGGTGCTGCTCAGGCCTGAGCTTGCACGAGATCCCCGCTTCGTCGGCAATGCCAAGCGTGTGGCCGAACGCGATGCGTTGCGGGCGATCATCGTCGAGACCTTCGAGTCGATGACGGCGCCTCAGGTGGTCGAGCGGCTGGAGTCCGCGCAAATCGCCAATGCGCGCGTGAACGCGATGCACGACGTGTGGGAACACCCTCAGCTCAAGGCGCGTGAGCGTTGGCGCGAAGTGAGATCACCGGCCGGCCCGCTGCCTGCGCTGCTGCCTCCCGGCAACTGGGACGAAGGTCCGCGGATGGATCCGGTTCCTGCGCTCGGCGAACACACCGATGCCATCCTGACCGAGCTGGGCATCGATGCGCAAGGCATCCGACGGCTGCGTGCGGCAGAGGCCATTTGAGATGAGCCCGCGCACTTATCTCTTCGTTCCGGGCAATCGCCCGGAGCGTTTCGCCAAGGCATTGATCAGCGGAACAGATGCCGTCGTGCTTGATCTCGAGGATGCAGTCGCGCCCGCCGCCAAGAACGAGGCTCGTGACGCCATTGCTCAGTGGTGCCGGGAGATCACACCGCAAGATCGATTCCGTATCGCCGTGCGCATCAACGACGCGCATTCCCCGGAGTTCGACGACGATCTGCGTCTGATGCGTGATATCGGCATCGCCAGCGTGATGTTGCCGAAAGCGGAGTCGAGGGAGCATGTGCGGGCCATGCGCAACGGGTGGCCTGTCGGGCAGGTCCTCGCCCTCATTGAAAGTGCGCGAGGCGTCGCCAATTCCCGCGAGGTGGCCGCAGCAGACGGCGTGGCACGCCTGGTGTTCGGCACGCTGGACTACGCGCTCGATCTCGATCTGGACATTGCGGACAGCTCCGATGGCTTGTCGCATGCGGCCAGCGAGCTTGCGATCGCATCGCGCCTTGCAGAGCTTCCGGCGCCGGTTGCCGGCATCACGCCCCAGCTCGATAACGAGATGCGGCTGCTCGCGGATCTGGCCTGGGCACGCCGGCATGGCTTCGGCGCCAAGCTGTGTATTCATCCCCGGCAAATCTCGCCCATCCACCTTGAGCTGACTCCGAGCGAGAAGGATGTCATCTTCGCGCAGCGAGTTCTCGCCGCCGAGGCGGCTTCGCCCGGCGCCGCTCAGCTCGACGGCCGAATGATCGACCGCCCGGTCGTGCTGCAAGCGCAACGCACGCTGCAGCGCGCCCGCCAATGAATTCCATCCAATCCTGAAAGGCACAGTCATGCCCGCCACCATCATCGACTCCGCCATTTTCCAAGGCATCTTCTCAAGCGATGAGATGCGCCACGTCTGGTCCGACGAGAACCGGACGCAGAAGTATCTCGACATCGAAGCCGCGCTCGCTCGCGTGCAAGGCCGGCTTGGCCTCATCCCGCAGGAGGCTGCGGACGAGATCGTGAGCCATTGCAAGCTCGAGCAGATCGACATGGCCAAGCTGCGCCAGCAGACCGAGCGCATCGGCTATCCCATTCTCGGCGTGGTCTCGCAGCTCAACGCCCTGTGCCGCGACAAGCTCGGCGAGTATTGTCATTGGGGCGCGACCACGCAGGACATCACCGACACGGCCACCGTGCTGCAGATCCGCGAAGCGCTCAAGATCGTCGATCGCGAGCTGACAGCGATTTCGAGCGCGATGGCGCGTCACGCCAAGACACATCGCGACACGCCTATGATCGGCCGCAGCAATTTGCAGCAGGCCATCCCCGTGACTTTCGGCTACAAGATGGCGGGCCTGCTGTCGGCCATCGAGCGCCACCGGCAGCGTCTCGCACAACTGAAGGAGCGCGTGCTGGTGGGTGAGTTTGCGGGGGCGGCCGGCACGCTCGCCTCATT
>DASTGE010000802.1:0-4495 GCA_035719405.1 Burkholderiaceae bacterium | reverse complement strand
GCTCGGCGCCGGGCCAGCCCCGAGGAGCTGCCGGGGATCGAGGCCATGATGCCGGGCAGTGGGCTCCTGAACTGGCTGCACGACGTGGAGGAACCCGTGCCGGGGCAGCTGCGGGTCGTCGCCGGCGACCTTCAGGGCGATTCGCTCTCCTCATGGCTCAAGACCTTGGTGTCCGACGCCTTCTACTGGACCGACAACGACCTCGTCGTGCAGACGCGCTCGATGTATGGCGGCGCGCCCCGGCGCGACGAGGCGGTCTTCCTGCTTGATCGCGGCAGTGGTGTGGACCACTTCAGCTACTTCGCCAACGAGACCACGGCTGACGGCATCACCACGGCGCTGCTGCAGTCTGCGCCGCCGCGCGGCTTCTTCACCATCGGCCCGCTGGCGTGGGGCGGCGTGAGTGCGGAGGGTTTGCGTGCGGGCCGCCCGCGACGCGCGCCGGTCAGCGATCCGTCCACGCTGCCGGCGGTGTTCGTGTTGCCTGGAATCCTCGGAACGAACCTGAAGGCCGACGGGCGCAGGATCTGGCTGAGCTGGCGGCTGATCAACGGCCTGGCCAAGCTGAAGTGGCAGGGCGACTTCAAGGTCGAGCCCGACGGACCGGTGGGTTCGTCCTACAACGACCTCATCGACCATCTCGGCGACACGCACGAGGTGATCGCCTTCGGCTACGACTGGCGCAAGCCCATGACGGAGGAGGCGGCGCGCCTGGCCAGCGAGATCGAGAAGGCGATGACCGTGCGGTCGGGCAGTGGACAGCCCGTGCGCATCGTCGCGCACTCCATGGGCGGGCTGCTGGCGCGAGCGGTGCACTTGATCAGGCCGCTCACATGGCAGCGCATGCTCGCCCATCCGCAGTCCCGCGTACTGATGCTCGGCACGCCCAACGGCGGCTCGTGGGCGCCCATGCAGGTGCTGTCTGGCGATGACACCTTTGGCAACGCGCTCGCGGCTTTCGGGTCGCTGTTCGACGACGCGGCGGCACGTGCGGTCATGGCTGGCATGCCTGGGTTCCTGCAGCTGCAGGCCGGCCTGTTGGACCCCGCCCTCGGCCTTGCCTCCGAGAGCCAATGGAAGCAGCTGGCCGAGGATGACCTGAAGCAGGTGCGCGAGCACAACGTATGGCATCACGATGACCGCCAGCTCGCTCCCTATACCTGGGGTGTTCCGCCCCAGTCCGTTCTGGACCAGGCGGTCACGCTGCGTCGGCAGTTCGACGCCCAGGTCGCCGTGCTGCAGCCTCAGTCGGACAAGCTGCTCCTGGTGGTCGGGAAGGAGTACTTCACGCCCGCCGGCTTTCAACTGACCGACGCGGGCCTGGAATACCTCGACGCGCCGAACGGGGGCGACGGACGCGTGACCGTGGATTCGGCCTGTCTGCCCGGCGTGCGCACCTGGATGGTCGACGCGCCGCATGGCAAGCTTGCCGACAAGGCCAGCGCCTTCGATGCGTACGTGGACCTCCTCGAGAACGGGACCACTTCAGCTCTGACCAGACTGCAGGTGCCGGGCGGTCGAGGTGGTGAGCGCCAGGCAGTGCAGGTGGTCACCATGCCGCTGCAGCCGAGCCGGCCATCGAGGCGGCGCAGTGGCGTCGTGATGCCGCCCGCGCAGCCGGCAGATGTGTTCACGACAGCGTCTTCCCCGGTCCCGCCTGCCGATGTCCGCACCGCGCCCCCGCTTGTCGTGTCCGTGATCAACGGCAACCTCAGGTTCGTCAAGCAGCCGCTCATGCTTGGCCACTATCGCTCCATGGCTCTCACCGGCACCGAGGCCGCGATGGACCACCTGCTGCAAGGCACGATGCGCGAGTCGATTGACGCAGGCCTGTATCCCGACGCCGTCGGTGCGCACCAGATCTTCTTCAATCGGTGGCGCAATCCCGAGTACCCCTTGCGGATGCCGAGGCCGAATGCGGTGATCGTGGTGGGCCTGGGCGAGGAGGGCAAGCTGCGCTCGACCGACATCGCCAAGGCGGTGCGGCAGGCGACGATCGCCTTCGCGCAGCGGGTTGCGGAGGCGCCGGCGGGTGCGGATGCGAGCTTCGACCTCGCCTCCACTCTCATCGCAAGCGGCGGCACCGGTGTCACGCCCGGCATCTCGGCGCAGATGATTGCGCAAGGCGTGATGGAGGCCAACGACCGGCTCTTGCGCAGCGGCTGGCCGGTGGTGTCGCGGCTGGATTTCATCGAGCTGTTCCTCGACCGGGCGGGCGACGCGTGGCGCGCGCTGGACATTGTGCGTGCCTCCGATCCCTCACGATTCCAGCTCGAGGAAGGCGTGCGCGAGGGCACGGGGCCGCTGCGGCGACCGCTCGACTCCGGCTATCGGGGGGCGCGCTACGACTTCGTGACGGCAGTGGCCCAGCGCAACTCGCAGGGTGACACGCTCATCGAATACAGCCTGGACACGCGACGCGCCCGGGCGGAGGTGCGTGGGCAGTCGACGCAAAGCAAGCTGATCCGCGAGCTGGTGATGATTGCGTCCGACGACCGCAACCGGAACCAGCAGATCGGCCGCACGCTGTTCCACCTGCTCGTGCCTGTGGAGCTGGAGCCGTTCCTGGCGAGCAGCGGCGATATCGTGCTCGAGCTCGATCCCGAGACTGCGTCGTACCCCTGGGAACTCATGGATACGCAGCCCGATGATGGGACGACGGCAAACGCGCGCACCGATCCCCCATGGGCGATCCGTTCCAGGCTGCTGCGCAAGCTCCGCACCGAGACGTTCCGGGAGAACCCGGTCGGCGCGGGCAGCGAAGGCGGGGTGCTGGTGATCGGCGAGCCGGTATGCGACAGCAAGCTGTACCCGCCGCTTCCGGGCGCGCGCCGCGAGGCCGAGGCAATCGCGGCCGTGTTTGAGCAGCAGCAGCTGCTGCTCAACGCCGACGCGCTGGCCATCGTCAACACCCTGCTGGACAGCCGCTATCGCATCGTCCACGTTTCGGGCCATGGCGAATATCGGCGCTCGGGCGGTGGCGGCGTGGTGCTGTCCAATGGCACGGTGCTCGGTCCCCGCGAGATCAAGAGCATGCGAACCGTGCCCGAGCTGGTGTTCGTCAACTGCTGCTTCCTTGGCGTGATCGAGCCCGGCGGCCCGCAGCGCAGCGGACTGGGCAGGCTGCGCGCGGCCTTCGCCGCAAACGTCGCGGAGGAGCTGATCCGCATCGGCGTGCGATGCGTGGTCGCGGCCGGCTGGGCAGTGGACGATGAACCCGCGATGCTGTTCGCCACCCACTTCTACGAGCAGTTGCAGCGCGGGGCACGCTTCATCGACGCGGTCGCCTCGGCGCGCCACATCACGTGGACGACGCACAGGCAAAGCAATACCTGGGCGGCGTATCAGTGCTATGGCGATCCCGACTGGACGTTGCAGCCGGGAGGCGCCGCCGCGTTCCGGGCACCCTCCGCCAACGAGGGCAACCAGGACATCATCTCGCCCGCGGGTCTCACGCTGGCGCTCGAAACCATCGCGATCGAGACGCGCTTCAACGACAAGTCGCCGCAGACCCAGCTCGACCGCGTCCACGCGCTGGCCAGCCGCTACGGATCACGCTGGGGTTCGGTGGGTGCGGTGGCGGAGGCGTTCGGGCGCGCGTGTGCGGAAAGCGGCGACTTCGACGGCGCGCTGGACTGGTACCAGCGGGCGGTGGCGGCCGAAGACGGCGGCGCATCCATGAAGGCCAGCGAGCAGCTGGGCAACCTTCGCGCACGACGTGCATGGCAGGGGTTGGATCGCTTCAAGGAGCAGGAGCGCCGCGGTGCCGAGTGGGAACAGGCGCTTCGAGAGGCGCGCAAGGAGATGACTGCTGCCGGGAAGCAACTGCGCAGGGTTCATGACCTGCAGCCCACCTTCGAGCGCGCCAATCTGCTCGGCTCCGCCTACAAGCGGTTGGCGATGCTGGAGGGCCTGGCCGGGGACATGGACGCATGGCGCAAGACGGTGGAAATGACGGCCGAGGCCTATCGGCGAGCAGGAGACATCGGCGAGCAACGACAGCTGGCGAACTGGTACTACCCCGTCCTCAACCGCATGGCGGCCACGCTTGCCCTCGCTACCGCAGCCCGCCAGCAACACGATCTCGATGCCGGCTCGCTGGAGCGTATCCGCGCAGCGATCGAGCAGCACCACGATACCGATCCCAACTTCTGGTCGGCCGTCCAGGCCGTGGAGTTGTCGTTCTACAAGGCCATCGCGACGCGACAGCTCGCCCAGGACCTGCCCAAGCTCCTCGCGCGCTACGACGACGTCCATGCCCGCGTGACGTCACCCAAGCTGTGGCAGTCGGTGGTCGACCAGGCGACGTTCGCGCTGTCCGCCTATAAGGAGGATGCGGTCGGTCCGGACGAGGCGCGCGCCCGGCAGGAGTTGCTCGATGCGCTGAAGCGCTATGCCAGCGAGTGATGGATTGATCGCGCGTCGTGCTTCCCTCGGTGATGTTCGTCACTGACTGCCGCGCTGACCGCAAGTGCAATCGCAGCACTTCGTGACC
>DASTGE010000801.1:0-2689 GCA_035719405.1 Burkholderiaceae bacterium | reverse complement strand
GCTTTCTGGAGGCGCCGCTGGGCGGCGGCGTGCAGCTCGGGTTGGCTCACACACGGCTTTCGATCATCGACATCGAGGGCGGGCATCAGCCCCTGTCGAACGAAGACGGCAGCGTGCAGGTGATCTTCAACGGAGAGATCTACAACTTCCCCGAACTGCGCGAGGTGCTGATGGCCAAGGGCCACCAGTTCCGCACCCGCAGCGACACCGAGACCATCGTTCATGCCTACGAGCAGTGGGGCGACGAGTGCGTGAGCCGGTTCCGGGGGATGTTCGCCTTCATCGTGTACGACGAGCGCCGGCAACGTGTGCTGATGGCGCGCGACCGTTTCGGCGAGAAGCCGCTGTTCCTGCGCGAGCTGGGGGAGTCGGTGCTCATTGCGTCCGAGGTCAAGGCGCTGCTGGCCTTCGGCGGGCCCCGGCCCACGCTGGACCACGACGCGATCGAGGACTATTTCGTCTATCGCTACGTGCCGGCGCCCCGCACCCTTTTCGCCGGCATTCGCAAGCTGATGCCCGGCTGCTATGCAGTGTGGGAGAACGGCCGGCTGACGGAGCATCGCTACTACATCCCGCCAGACCATCAGCCGCTCAAGGCAACGCACAACGAAGACGACGCCACCCCGGCATTGCTCGACAAGCTCGACGAGGCGGTGCGCATCCGGATGGTGTCGGATGTGCCCTTCGGTGCCTTCCTGTCCGGCGGCATCGACTCGTCGTGCATCGTCGGGTTGATGTCACGGCATAGCTCGCTGCCGATCAAGACCTTTTCAGTCGGGTTTGCAGAGCGCAGCTACAGCGAGCTCGACTATGCGCGCGTGGTCGCCGAGCACTTCCGCACGGAGCACCATGAACTCACGATCACGCAGAACGACATTGTGAGCAAGCTGCCTGCGCTCGTCCGCTTCAAGGATTCGCCGTTGTCGGAGCCCTCGGACGTACCGCTGTACCTGCTTGCCACCGAGGCGCGCAAGAGCGTGAAGATGGTGCTGACCGGCGAGGGATCGGACGAGATCCTCGGTGGCTACCCCAAGCATGTGGTGGAGCATTGGCCGCCTCTGTATCGTGCATTGCCGGTGAAGGTGCGATCCGCGGTGATCGAGCCGTTGGTGGCCAACCTGCCCTATCGGCATCACCGCATCAAGACCGCTGTGGCGAGCATGGCGCTCGATGAGCCCACCGACCGGCTGCCGCGCTGGTTCGGCGCGCTCACCCGCAACGAGTTACGTGAGCTGCTGGCGCCTCAATGGTTCAGCCGCACTCAAAACGCTGATTCGGTGCAGTTTGCGGTCGCCGATGGCGTGTCAGCCCTCAGGCGTGCCCTCTTCTTCGACCAGACGAGCTGGCTGCCCGACAACCTTCTCGAGCGCGGCGACCGCATGACGATGGCCGCGTCGATCGAGTCGCGCATGCCCTTCATGGACCATTGTTTCGCCGAATACGTGTCGTCGCTGCCCGACACGTATCGGGTGAAGGGCCGCACGACGAAGTGGATTCTGCGCAAGGCGGCGGCCGACTTGCTTCCGCAGACCATCCTCAACCGGCCCAAAGTCGGGTTCCGCGTGCCCGTCAACGAATGGTTCCAGACCTCGCTGCGCGAGTTCCTTTGTGACCATCTGTTGAGTCCGACGTCAATAACGCAAGGGTACTTCCGCGAAGGGGTGATGCGGCGCATCGTGCAGGAACACGTCGACGGCCGCTTCAATCACGAGAAGCTGCTCTGGGCCATTCTCAACCTGGAGATCTGGCACAAGGAATTCGGGGTGGGACGGTAACACCGTCCTCTGCGCTTCGGGCTGACGCTGACGTCCAGATTGAGAACTTGACGCCCCCAACCCGATTGGCACACTGTCTGCTCCACATAGCACAAAGGATCACCACGGCCCGCCACCCTGGTGCTCTGGTGATGCGCCTGTTGTCATGAGCACCACTGTCGTCGTCCGCTCCGGCGCCAAGCCGGTCGTTCTCGTGCCGGCGTGCAACCGGCTCCTGGGACACCACGTCTACCACGTGGCCGGCAAGAAATACATCGACGCCGTGCGTCTCGCCGGCTGCCAACCTTTGATCGTGCCAAGCGCCAGCCCCGACGAGCTCGATGCGCTGCTGGACGTCTCGCACGGTGTCCTGCTCACAGGCTCGCCCTCGAACGTCCACCCGAGTCACTTCTTCGAAGAAGTGCTCGACCCCTCGCTGCCGCTCGACCCCGAGCGCGATGCGTGGACCTTGCCGTTGATCCCGAAGGCCATCGAGCGCGCAATGCCGCTGTTCGCGATCTGCCGCGGCTTCCAGGAAATGAACGTCGCGCTCGGCGGCTCGCTGCACCAGGCCGTGCACAAGGTGGACGGCCTTCACGATCATCGCGACGACCAGACGCAGCCGATTGACGTGCAGTACGGGCCGGCCCATACGATCGACATCGAGCCCGGCGGCCTGCTGGAGCGCATCCTTGGTGAGCAGCGCGTGACGGTGAATTCGCTCCATGGACAGGGTGTGAACCGCCTGGCCAAGGGCCTGCGCGTCGAGGCTCGCGCGCCCGACGGCCTGGTCGAGGCTTTTTCGGTCGACCCGGCACCGGGCTTCGCGGTGGGCGTGCAATGGCATCCCGAATGGCGTGCCGAGCACAACCCGGTTTCGCGGGCGCTGCTCGGGGCCTTCGGCGACGCTGCACGCGCCTACCGCGACCGCTCGC
>DASTGE010000800.1:0-3116 GCA_035719405.1 Burkholderiaceae bacterium | reverse complement strand
CTGCCAAAGCCAGCGCAAGTCTCGTCGGCGCATTTCGAACGTGATAGGTTGGAGCGTGTTTCAAGTAACCTCCAATGCGCCGATGGGCACCTCAGTGTAGGCCTCACGGCGGCCTTAAGTGTTGACGCCGACCAAGACCTTACCCACCCATGAGGCGTATGCCGACCCAAAAACTGACCCGGGTGAACGACCTACCCTCCTGCCTTTTTGAGCAGCGGGGTGTAGAAGTGATCACCACGGCCATGATTGGCAAAGTCCTGCGGATCGTGCGCAAAATAACCTCCCGATCTACGACCATCTACAATGCGTTGCGCCGCGCAGGAAAATCGGGAGCTTGTTTCGCGCACGTTCCTTTCGCACTGTGATGCGCAACAGGCTCGTCGCCTGATAATCAGTGGTGCCCATCGAACTAGCGCGTTCGTCGAGCAAGTGATGCAGGCGCTGCTGGCCGGAGCGCATCCGCGCGTGTTCGGCAAGGCCGAGGTCGAAGGCTTTCTGGTACCCCCACTTGGTCCCTCGGTCCCCGCAGAGAGCTGGCGTAGTCGCGACGCACTGGTCCCGCAGCCGCCAGTTCGAAACCGATTTTCCGGCTGTGCGTCTACAGCCTGATCGCATTTACGTGCACGAGCCTGCGGTTCGGAGCCGTTCGCGGCGCCTACCTGAAGTCTGGACCAGCGCCGGAATGACGTGCCGCATCGCTTTCGTGCTCTTCCCCGGCTTCCAGCAACTTCGTCGATCTCGGCATCGCTGATCGAGGCCCTGCGATTGCTTTGCACGGCGCTAGAGCACGCGCTGGCGTGAACTTGCGTCGCGCCAGGATGCGATCAACTCATCCCCTTCAACGGAAACGCTCGGTGCCTCTACCGAGTGGCCTGCCTCGGCCGGTATCTGTTGCCCAGCTCACCAGAGGACCTACAGGAATAGACTGAACCCGGTCATTCGCGACCGAGGGTTCGAGCGGTGGCAGCGGCGATCACCGGTCGTTCCATGGACGGAGCGTCGACGGACCGCTTCAACTTCGTCACCGGTTACTCGACCGTGGCCACCCGGATGTTGGATCGCGAACGACTCCTTGCGCCCAAAGTGAAGGGCCGTGCCCGACCCGTTGCTGTCGTAGAAGCCTTTCGGGACCGGTCGTTCGCACCGCCCACGGCTGCGTGCAGGCCGAACGAATGCGGGCAGCCACCCGTCGAGGCCTGGCAACAGGCGACGCGCGCGCCGGACTGACCGCCGCGCAGGCTCCCCAACTTCGTACTTGCCGTCGCCTGCTGCCTGCCTATGATGGTTGAGCCGCCGCTGGCCGTGACACGGGAGCCCCCATGCGACACGAAGTCATTCTCGTTCCCCAAGCCACCGGCATGGGCTGCTGGGCCGCCAGCATCGTGATGATCCTGAGCTGGAAGAACCAGGCCTCGTTCGACCCCGCCAACATTGCCGCCAACTCAGGGGGCCCGAGTTACGTTCCCCAGCTCGCAAGCGGCCTGGACCCCAACGACCGCTACATCCTCGAACGCAACGGCTTCGTCGTCGAGCCGCCGCAGTGCTACTCGCTGACGGCGGTGCAGGCGATGATCGACAACGGCCCGCTGTGGGTGGCCTCGTACGCGCCTCTGCCGCCGCTAGGCAACGGGCCGCACATTCGTGTCGTCACCGGCTACGAAGGCGGGCGCCTGTACGTCAATGATCCCTGGCCAGTGAACCGCGGTGCCCGGTACACGCGTTCGTTTTCCAATTTCTTCGGCCAGATGGAAACTCTGGGTGCACGGGAGATGAAAGAGCCATCGCCCGTCTACGTAGCCTACGTGGCCGACTGACCCTGTGAACCCCAGACGCCGCCTGTCCGCTGGACCGGGGGCACTCGAAGGGCGACGAGCGGCTTGGGTGGTTGCTAAACCGCCCGACAGCAACCTGTGGCGGCAGACGGGTTTTGGCCGAGACCGGTTTTCCCGGAGGCCACCGCAAGCTGACTTGGCGGGCGGGGCCCTCGGGCCCAAAGTCAGCTTCCTGGCGTCGCCTCGTACTCACACTGGCGGCCATGACCGGCCCTTCGATGTCGAGGCTGGATCCGGGGTCAGAAGCAGAGCTTCGCCCCCGGAAGTGGCTGTTTGCGCATCAAAATTTTCACCGGTTCCACACCCTTATCCGATGACGGCTTGAGTTACTTGTGCTTACCATCAGGGCGTCACAACAAGGGAGGAAGCACAGCAATGGCAAGATGCACAGCACCAGTTCGCGGGCACAGCTCCGCAGCCGCACGAGCAGCCTGCCCTGCATGTGGTTCCCGGTATGGCGGTTACCGCAGCAGCTACGGCAGCGGCTACAGCCAGTCCTACTCGTCTGTCGGCGGGAGTAGCTACGGTAGCGGTGGCAGGTCCAGCGGAAGCGGCAGTTCAAGGCCGCGCTGGTCGCGCGCTGGTTCGTCCGTCTCGTACACGCCTGCTCAGGTGGCGTCCCTCACACCGGTCCGCGAGGCTGTTGAAAAGGAAGCGGCAGCGAAGCCAGACCTTCGGGATTGCTTCCTCTGCCACGCTTGGGATGACCGGCAGGGAGCCGCCAAGGAACTGCACGATTTGCTCGACGCGGCTGGTGTCAAGGTTTGGTTCAGCGAGAAGGACCTTGGCCTTGGCGTGCCGATGATGCGAGCCATCGACAAGGGCTTGGCGGCCTCGAAAATCGGGCTCGTCCTGGTGACCCCTGCATTGCTAGCACGCCTCCCGAATGAGGGTGTCGCCGACAAAGAGCTTTCGACCCTTCTGCAGGGTAACCGTCTCGTTCCCATCGTGCATGGCACTACGTACACAGCGCTCCGCGATGTCAGCCCCATGCTCGCTTCGCGAAGCGGCCTTGATACGTCCGAAGACACGATGGCGGTGGTCGCAACCAAGATTGCCGAACTGGTCGCCATCTGGAGTTGACAGGGCTGGGGGAAGAGTTGCCGCATCGCCTCCCTCTCGCGCTCGTGCTCTTCCTTGAGCTCTTTGACGTCATCGGTCGCCCGCTTGCCCATCTCGTGGCTCTACCGGTTCAGCTTCTCGACATCGCCGCCGAGGCCTATGTCAGTGCGGGCTGGCGACATCACCAAGTCGATTTGCTTCATGAGCGCGGTCTGGCGGCTG
>DASTGE010000799.1:0-6515 GCA_035719405.1 Burkholderiaceae bacterium | reverse complement strand
AGAAACTCATCGTCAGCATACTGGCCGCGCTGTCGTTCACGGGGTCGGCGCTTGCGGCCGAAGGTGGCATCGCTTGGGACCGGTTCCCGGTCGAGAAGTTGAATGATGTCGCTGCCCTTCAGAATGGCGCGCGGCTCTTCGTGAACTACTGCCTGAACTGCCATTCCGCGGCCTATATGCGCTACAACCGGATGCGCGATATCGGCCTCACTGAAGACCAGATCAAGAAGAACCTGCTGTTCGCTGGCGAGAAGGTGGGCGAGACCATGAAGGTGGCCATCGACCCGCGTCAGGCCAAGAACTGGTTCGGGGCAACGCCGCCCGATCTCACGGTGATCACCCGCTCGCGTGCCGGGGCTGGCGGCTCCGGCGCCGACTACCTGTATACGTACTTGCGCAGCTACTACCGCGACGAAACCCGGCCGACCGGCTGGAACAATCTTGCATTCCCCAACGTCGGCATGCCCCATGTGCTGTGGGAGCTGCAGGGTCAGCAGTCGGCTCGCTTCGAGGAAGAGAGGGACCCGCACAACCCTGCCAAGACTTCGCATGTCTTCAAGAGGTTCGAACAGATCACGCCCGGGACACTCAAACCCAACGAATACGATAATGCGGTGGGCGATCTCGTCGCCTACCTCCAATGGATGGGCGAGCCCCAGCAGGAACATCGGGTAAGGCTGGGTGTGTGGGTACTGATCTTCCTGGCGCTTTTCACCTTGATTGCGTGGCGCCTGAACGCAGCGTATTGGAAGGATGTGAAGTAAGGCTGCGATACCCGGGCTGCCCCCGGGTTCACGGCGCAGTGGGTATCGTCAATGCCCGCTGCGCTTTTGGACTTTTTGGACGAGACTTTTCAAGCCACACTGGGAGCCCACCACCATGATGGTGCTTTACTCCGGAACGACCTGCCCTTATTCCCATCGCTGCCGCTTCGTGCTGTTCGAAAAGGGCATGGATTTCGAGATCCGGGACGTTGACCTCTTCGCGAAGCCCGAAGACATTGCCCTGATGAACCCGTACAACGAGGTCCCCATCCTGGTGGAGCGTGACCTGATCCTGTACGAGTCGCACATCATCAACGAATACATCGACGAACGGTTCCCGCATCCTCAGCTGATGCCCGGGGATCCGGTGGCCCGGGCACGGGTCCGCCTTTTCCTCTTGAACTTCGAGAAGGAACTGTTCGCCCACGTCAACATCCTCGAGAATCGGGGGCTTCCGGTCAAGCCCACTGACAAGCAGCTCGAGCGGGCGCGCGCGCACATCAAGGACCGGCTGACGCAGCTGGCGCCGATCTTCCTCAAGAACAAGTACATGCTGGGCGATGACTTCTCGATGCTCGACGTCGCCATTGCCCCGCTGCTGTGGCGACTCGACTATTACGGCATCGACCTGTCCAAGAACGCCGCGCCGCTGCTGAAGTACGCCGAGCGGATCTTCTCGCGCCCGGCCTATATTGAAGCTCTTACGCCTTCCGAGAAGGTGATGCGCAAGTAAGGCATGGCAACTCCCTCGGCCCCCGACAACCAGGGCACGTCCACCCGGCCGTACCTGATCAGAGCGCTGCACGATTGGTGCACCGATAACGGATTCACACCGTACATTGCCGTGTTCGTCGACCGCGGCGTACAGGTGCCGATGGAGTATGTGAAGAACAACGAGATTGTCCTGAACGTGGGCTTCGAGGCGACTTCCGGGTTGAAGCTGGGGAACGAGCTCATCGAGTTCAAGGCGCGGTTCGGCGGGGCTGCGCGCGAAATTGTCGTGCCCGTGGATCATGTTGTTGCAATCTATGCGCGGGAGAACGGGCAAGGCATGGCTTTCCCCGTGCCGACCACAGACAGCCTTGCCGGAGCCGAGTCGGGTGAATCGCGCCCGGACGTTCGACCGGGATCGGGGAACGTCCAGCGTGGCCTGCGACTCGCCTCCGAGCCGGGCGAGGAAGCGAGCGTGCCAACACAAGCCGCGCCGTCCCTCGCCTCGCCCAAGCCGGCAACCGACGAGCCCCCTACTGAACCTCCGGCGCCTGGCGGCGGGCGACCTTCACTCAAACGTGTGAAGTGACTGTTTGGCATGCCACGGCTCCCCTTCTAGAATTCAGCTTCATCGCAGCCGGCTTAGCTCAGTTGGTAGAGCAACCGCCTTGTAAGCGGTAGGTCGTCCGTTCGAGTCGGACAGTCGGCACCATCTCAGTCTTGCTGGCGGAAGTGAATACTGGTCCAGCGCAAACTGCGAGAAAACGCAAGATCTCGCTTTAGTCTTTCCCGGCCGCCGGCTTTTTAAAGCAAGGCCCTACCGTCGCGGCAAGACCGCTCGTTCACTGCCGTGGCGGCACCTTCAACTTCCCGGAGGGAACTCGATGATCCCTTTGACGAAAGGCAAGAACCTTGCCTTGCTCCAAGTACTTTCCCTTGTCACGGCCCTTCAAGCTTGTGGCGGTGGCGACGGTGCCGGCGGGGCCGGTCATGGGGTCGATCGCTTCGGCACCGTTGACGAGAGCGCAGGCGGCAGTGCGGTCTCCACCACTGCCTTGCCCACTGTCAATAGCCGACAGGCTCAGGCGAAGCTCCCTGGGGAGTCTCCCGTGCCTTCGGCAAAGCCGCCGACGGCCGAACAGTTGGCCGTCATCAACGCGCTCGCTAACGGTCCGGACGAGTTCCTGCGCAAGGCGCAGGAACTCGTCAGGATCATCCGGTCGGACTCCGATCTCAGCGCGCCAACGCCGCGGTCCCCAGTCGTATCCCTGCCTGCCAAGCCCCTGGTCGGCGTCGTCGATTACTCAACCGATATGTCCCCCGAGCGACAGGCGGTGCTCGCAAAGTTCGGGCTCGTCATTCTGTCTGGCCGCGGCACGGGGCAGGCATTGGGTGCCTACACCGCCGCGCTCAAGACGTTGAACCCGCAGATCAAGATCGCGCACTACGTCGCCCACAACGAGCTTCCGTGCATCGTTGATGCCAACTCTTACTATGCACCTCTGTTCCAGGAGGCGAGCAACGCCGGCTGGTGGCTTTACACGGCTGCCGGCAGCAAGGCGCAATGGACGCAGCTATACCATGCCTGCGACCTCAACATCACACGCTGGGCGCCCAGGAATGCCAAGGGACAGAGCTGGGTACAGTTCAAGGCAGCCTACGACTACGTGACTTTGTTGAAGGACGCGCCAAGCATCGACTATGTGTTCGACGACAACGTGATGTACCGGCCGCGGATGGACGCGGACTGGAAGCGGATCGGGACGGACCAGCCGGGCAGCGACGACGAGGTCGCCGCCGCGATGCGACAAGGACAGGCCGCTTATTGGACCGCGCTCCGTGCCCTGAAGCCCGACTTGAAAATCATCGGCAATGCCGACAACGACCTGTCGTTTCCGGAGCACGCGCAGCAGCTCGACGGCGCGATGCAGGAAGCAGCGATCGGTGCGAGCTGGTCGCTCGAAACGTGGGCGGGCTGGGAGGCTGCCATGACGATGTACCGCGGGCAGCTTCGGAACTCCCGCAGCAAGGACGTTGTGTTCGAAGTGCGGGCGCAACCTAACCAGCCTCAGATGAGGCGATACGGGCTGGCGTCCGCCTTGCTCGACGATGGCTACTTCATGGTCGGAGAAACCTATCCCCCCCGGTGGTTCGACGACTACGACGTGCCAATCGGTACACCGGTGCAAGCGCCGCCCGATTCGCCGGCTGAGGACGGCATCTACCTGCGCCGCTATAGCAACGGAGTGGTGCTGGTCAATCCCAGCAAGACCTCGAGTGGGACGATCGACATCGGCCCCGGCTACCGGCGGTACGTGAGCGAGGATCAGCCGGAAATCTACAACGGTGCCTCGGAACGTTACGTGACGCTCGGCCCACGTGAAGGGCGGATGATGATCAGGGAATGAGGCGTGCCGTGACGGACGACAGCTTCAGCAGACACAGGCTTTGACATGACGCGCCGAGGGTCCTCGTTGCCGCTCTCCGTTGCATCCCTCATGCAACCATTGCGATCTTGACTCGCAGGGCCGTTGCCGGCCAGCCGTTAGCCTGCAAGGTTTCGTCAATGGCTGGCAACAGGTGCCGAAGCTTCGCAGCGACCGAGGCATTGCTGGCAAGGAGCGCCCAGCCGTTTTCGCTGACCGGTCCGGGGCTCACATGAGGCTTCAGCGCTGGAGGGATCAGCGGTGCAATCGCCTCGAAGCGTTCTTTCGACTCGCGCAGCCGATACATGAGCTGCGCGAGCGGCTCACTCCGCTCGATCGCGTCTCGAATCGCGAGTGGGCGCGGGACGGGCTTCGTGCTCATCTTCGGTAAAGTGTAGCGCCCGACCCCGGTGCTACACTTTGCCGCCCTTGCGGCAGACTGCGCCTGAAGTCCGCGCTTGCAATGCGGGCGAGGCGCCCTCAACTGCTCGCGGATCCTCCTACGGCTCGTCTGCAAGTTCGATTCCTGGGCCTTGAAGGCCTGACCCTCTCGCCCCGAAGCTGCATGTTGCCCAAGCTCCTCACCCAGATTTTCGGTAGCCGTAATGACCGCCTGCTGAAGCAGTACCGTAGCGTGGTCCAGAAGATCAACGGGCTGGAAGCGCAGTTCGAGGCCCTGTCGGATGACCAACTGCGCGACAAGACCAACGAATTCAAGGAGCGTCTCAAGCAGGGCAGCACGCTCGACGACCTGCTTCCCGAGGCCTTCGCCGCCGTTAGGGAGGCTGGCAAGCGGGCGCTCAGGATGCGGCACTTCGACGTGCAGTTGATCGGCGGCATCGCGCTGCACCAGGGCAAGATCGCCGAAATGCGCACGGGCGAGGGCAAGACCCTGGTCGCCACGCTGCCGGTGTACCTGAATGCCCTCACCGGCAAAGGTGTTCACGTGGTGACCGTGAACGATTACCTGGCGCGCCGTGACGCGGAGTGGATGGGCCGCCTGTACAACTTCCTCGGCCTCACGGTCGGCGTCAACGTGCCCGGGCTTTCGCGCGAGGAAAAGCAGCAGGCCTACGGTTCGGACGTCACCTACGGAACCAACAACGAGTTCGGCTTCGACTACCTGCGTGACAACATGGTGTACGAGGTGGCCGATCGGGTGCAGCGCAGCATCAACTACGCCATCGTCGACGAGGTCGACTCCATCCTGATCGACGAGGCGCGGACGCCGCTGATCATCAGCGGCCAGGCTGAGGACCACACCGAGCTGTACGTGCGCATCAACGCAGTCGTGCCCCAGCTCAAGAAGCAGATCGGCGAGGAAGACCTGCGCACAGGCGAGGGTGTGATCGAGCCGGGTGATTTCACGGTCGACGAGAAGTCGCACCAGGTGTACCTGACCGAGGCCGGCCACGAGCACGCGGAGGAGATCCTTGCGCAGGCCGGGCTGCTCACCGAGGGTGCCAGCCTGTACGACCCGTCCAACATCACCCTGATGCATCACCTCTATGCGGCGCTCAGGGCTCAACACCTGTTCAACCGCGACCAGCACTACGTCGTGCAGAACGGCGAGGTGATCATCGTCGACGAATTCACCGGGCGGCTGATGACCGGCCGGCGCTGGTCTGACGGGCTGCACCAGGCGGTCGAGGCCAAGGAAGGCGTGCCGATCCAGAGCGAAAACCAGACCCTCGCTTCGATCACCTTCCAGAACTACTTCCGCATGTACGGCAAGCTCGCCGGCATGACGGGCACGGCCGACACCGAGGCCTACGAATTCCAGGAGATCTACGGGCTGGAAACCGTAGTGATTCCGCCCAACAAGCCCACCATCCGGAAGGACGAACTCGACCTGGTCTACAAGACCGCGAAGGAAAAGTACGACGCGGTCACCAACGACATCCGCTCGTGCTTCGAGCGGGGGCAGCCGGTGTTGGTCGGTACGACCTCGATCGAAAACTCAGAGCTGATCTCCGGCCTGCTGACCAAGGCGAAGTTGCCGCATCAGGTCCTTAACGCCAAACAGCACGCCAAGGAAGCCGAGATCGTCGCCCAGGCCGGCCGGCCGAAGATGATCACCATCGCGACCAACATGGCCGGCCGCGGGACCGACATCGTCCTCGGCGGCAATGTCGAGAAGCAGGTGCAGTTCGTCGAGGCCGACCCGGACATCCCCGACGACGAGAAACAGCGCCGCATCCACCAGTTGCGCGACGAATGGCAGGGGCTGCACGAGCAGGTGGTCAAGCTCGGCGGCCTGCGCATCATCGCGACCGAGCGTCATGAAAGCCGCCGCATCGACAACCAGCTGCGCGGCCGTTCCGGCCGCCAGGGTGATCCGGGCGCATCGCGCTTTTACCTCTCGCTCGAAGACCCGCTCATGCGGATCTTCGCCGGCGATCGGGTGCGTGCCATCATGGACCGGCTCAAGATGCCCGAGGGCGAAGCCATCGAGGCCGGCATCGTCACGCGCTCGATCGAAGGCGCGCAACGCAAGGTCGAGGCGCGCAACTTCGACGTTCGTAAACAGCTGCTGGAATACGACGACGTTTCAAACGACCAGCGCAAGGTCATCTACCAGCAGCGCAACGACATCCTCGAGGCGCAAAGGCTC
>DASTGE010000798.1:0-4311 GCA_035719405.1 Burkholderiaceae bacterium | reverse complement strand
GACCCCGTTCGGATCGGACACCGACGCATTCGTCGGCGTCGTGGTGCTGCTCCATGCGCTGCAGGGGCAGGCAGGCGTCGTGGTCCCCGCAGCGGTCGTGAACGACCACGTGAAATTGCTCGCCAGCGCGTTGCCGGAGAGATCCTTGACCCGAGGGTCAGTCGATCCGCCGTGCAGGACTGCGGTGTAGGTGGTCGATGCGGCAAGCGCCGTTGACGGTACCAGCGTCGCGGTGGACGAGGCGGCGTCATAGCCGACTGAAGCACTCACCAGGGAGTTGTTCGGCCCGCGCAATTCGAACGTGTTGATGTTGATCGTCGCCGGGTCGATCGCTTCGCTGAAGGTCGCGCTGATGGACGCATTCAGCGCGACACCCGTCGCGCCGGGCGCGGGGGACGTGCTGCTGACGCCCGGCGCGGAGGTGTCGGCGGCGTAGGTGGCGACATAGGTGCCGGCGTCGGCGGAGAAAAATGCGTATTGGATGCCCTTGATCACGGCTTGCGTGAATGGCACCGCCGTGCTGCCGCGCTTGAGGGAACTCAACACGCCTGACGGCGACCACATCGGCAGCATTGCCTGAAGACCGATCGCGTTCGGGGCGCGCGTCACGCTGAAGGTCAACGAACCGCCGTTGCGGCTGATTGCGGAAAACGCCGAGTCGTTGCGCGCATCCAGCCAGGTCAGCATTTGCTTCGATGACACCACGGGTACGTTCCGGGCCTGGGCTGAAGCGACGACGGCCTCCGCCTCCGGCGTATCAGCGGTGTCAGTGTGTGCATTGATGGTGTAGGCGCCGTAATAGCCTTGCGCGCCGATGGCACGATCGAGCAGCGTATCGATCGTGAATGGATACGTCTGGCCCGACTCATCCGTCATCTGCGACGCGGCCATGAAGACGTCGATGAATGTGCCGTCGAGCGCCATGAAGCGCATGGGCATCGCCGACCCCGTGAACAGGCCGGGAGTGTTATTCACCCACCCCGGCGGCCAGAAGTAGTAGCTCGTGTCCAGCCGCATGCCATGGCTCAATTCCACCTGCGCGCCGGTGGCCCAATCGCTCCAGACGATGCAGTGGTGGCGCTGGGTGAAAAGGCCGCCTACGCTGGGATACTTGGCGAGCCAGTCCGCCATCTGCTGATCGTAAGTCGTGGTCAGGCTGGCCGGCGTGAAATCGGCGCATCCGGTGTTGATGTGCAGGCCGACTTCGAACCCGTCGACCGTGTACTGCTGCGCCTGCGCGTCCGTCAGCGGTGTTGTGGGGTACATGTACGACGTGCCGCGGACGCACTCCCAGTTCTGAACCGAGCAGCCGGCCGGACTGAGCTGCTTGAAGCGGTCGAAGCGGCCGGCGGTTCCGCCGTTGCCGTGGTCGTCGCCGGTCATGATGACGACGGCCTTCTTACCAAACGGGAAATACCAGAAGCGAGGCAGCGGCTTCTTCGCGAGGTTCATCTGCAGGATCAGGTTCGCGAGCAGACGCTGCTGTTCGTCGACCTGGGGAATTGCCACCTTGCTGAGGTTGATCCAGTCGGGGACCGACCCGCCGAAGAACTTGTCGTCGGATCGGATTGGCGTGAAGCCGTCGCGCTCCTGCGCGGCCCATGCCGGGTTGCCTTGGCGCGACTGCACGACGGATGTTGCGAGGTCATAGACAAAGGCCGCGGCGTGGCCGCTGCCAAATGTGCGCAGAGTGACCGCCGGATTCGCGGTCGATGTGGTCGCGTCGTTGTACAGCGCGGCCACGCTGGCCGCGCCACTCAGCGTGTAACGATCGGCCGTTCCATGGAACTGCATCGTCTGGTTGACAATGCCGTTGCCTGCGCCGGACGACGAATCGACGAGCAGATAGCCGTCGGACAGCGTGCTGCCGGCACTCGTCAGGCCGAGCAAGCCGGCGAGTTGTGCGTCAGGCGCCATCGCGATCAGGTTTCCCCCGTTGCTGACCCAGTTCGACAGCGTCGTGACCTGCGTCCCCGTCAGCGGCATCTTTGCCAGGATGACGACGTCATATGCGGTCAGCATCGTGGGGGTGACGGAAGCGATGTCGGCGACCGCGAAGGCATTGAACCCTTCGTTGCGGAGGATTTCCGCGTAGTAGCGGCCGAAGTTCGAAGTGCCCTGCGTGACCACCAGAATCGGGCCACCGGGGCCCATGTTCGGGTCGGCCTGCGCGGGTCGAGGCCATGCGGCCAGGGCGATCAGCCACGCCAGCGCGATGACGACGACAGCCCAGCCCCGGCGGGCGATATGCAAATGCATGGAAGCGGTCACGATTTTGTCCCTGTTGATGTTTGTCCGTTGGTGTTTGCGTTGCTGTGAATTGGTGCGGACCTTATCGCAATGCTCCCGGCATGAGCTTCCACGCCTGCACGAGGTTTGCTTCGTCCGCGCTGAAGAGCACGAGTTTGTTGCCCGGGGCGAATGCCACGGCGTTGATGGCAGCACCGCCAGGCACGAGCGTTTCCACCAATTGCCGCGTGGACATATCCCACACGAGGAGCTTTCCGTCCTCCGCGCCGCTGACCATCAGGCTGCCGTCAGGGCTGAACCCGACAGCGCGCACGGGTTGTCCGTTTCCGTTGAATGCACCTGCCTGACGTTTGAGTGCGACGTCCCACAAAAGGACATTTCCATCGTCGCCGGCGCTGGCCAGCAACTTGCTGCCAGGGGCAAACGCAAGGGCGTTGATCGAATCGCCATGCCCGCGCAACGTGTACAGCAAGCGGCCGGTTGCGACGTCCCATACCAGGACGCGCCCCTCGGTCCCGCCGGTGGCAAGCAGGGTGCTGTCGTTGCTGAAAACGGCGGCGTTGACGAAGCCGGTGTGACCATAGAGGATCTGCCGCAAACGGCCGGTGGCGGCATTCCACAGCATCACGCGCGTTTCTTCGCCGACAGTGGCGATCAGCGCGCCGTCGGGGCTTCCAACGATCGAACGCAACGGGTGCTCGTGCGCACTCAGCGTGAGCAACTCCTGTCCAGTGCCGGCGCTCCAGACGTGCACCGCGCTGTCATGCCCAACACCGAGCAGATACTTGCCGTCGCCGCTGAAGGTGACGCCTGTTGCGGGACCTCGCAACTGCCCGCGTTTCAGGCCGGCATCATGCGGACGGGTTGCGTCGATGACGCGCACCTGGCCGTCCGCGCCCGTCACGGCGAGGGTCTTGCCGTCAGGCGCAAGCGCAAGCGCCGTAATGCCTGTGCGGTTGTAGGCGCGCGGGAGTTTCCTGGGTGCTGTCGCATTTTCCGAACTGCCGGAAGCCGCAGCTCGAGTTGCAATGTGACTGTCATCTCCCAACCTCGAGACAGTGGAGGTGTCGTCGCCGCCGCCGCAGGCTGCGAGCATGCCGAGGCAGCCATAGAGGACTGACGCACGCAGGCCCTGCAGGTGCTGGTTCATCGATCGCATTGAAAAGACTCCTGGAAGCCGAGCCCGTTTCGAACATGAGCATCGGGTGCCCGCATCATTCCAGGGGCACCGGGTGGACGTCTATCCCGCGCAAAAACGCAAGGCCGTGCAGGATCCCTAGGACAAGGCCCTGGGTGTCCATGGATTTGATCCCTAGAAATCGGGACACCCCAATTTGGGTGGCTTTGTTGTGCAGAGCACAGACGTGGGGGTTCACGCCGCCGGAGACTTCAAGCTCTCTCCCGAAGTCGAGCGTATCCCGCGCCGTCGGACGGAGAACGGTCGAAAGATCGAGCGGATCACATCAGCTGGAGCAGTCCTTGAGCAGAAATCCTGCTTTTCCGGATGGGGCGCGACTTGCCTCTTCCAACGAAATGCACCGCGCATCCCATCCCGATGGCATTGCTTCGCCCAACAGGGTGGGGACGAGCAAAAAGGTCAACTACCTCGGCACACCCTCAATTGTCGAAGAGGATGCCTACCTGAATCCACCGATTCGCGGGGTTAACTTCGCGGTGAATATCGGCCTGGGGACATCCATCAGGGCAGTGGTGTCGGCAGAAGTTCTCAAAGCGCATTTCGGTGCGAAGGACGATCCAAAGAGCTGGGTGACTACGGTGAAGCGCCAGATGGGGCTGCTGCAGTGGCTGGCGGAGCTGCAGTGGCTGGCATCGAAGGGGGAGCCGCTGGTGCTGACGCTTCGCTCCGTGGAGGCACATCTGGAGTCGGAACGCAAGCACCATCAGACTCAGCAGGTGGAAGAAGATTCTCCATCGCAGGCGGAGGTCAAGGCGCGACTGGAGGATGCTCCGTCGCAATTAATAGCTGGATGATTGACCTATCCCTAGTTGGCACATTGATCCAGGCTGTTGTGTGAGTTAGGAGAATGGACGCTAGGGAGT
>DASTGE010000797.1:0-2597 GCA_035719405.1 Burkholderiaceae bacterium | reverse complement strand
AGGCGAAGGCGCGCGAGCGCATACAGGCGTTCTGCACAATTTGCTTGAAAAAGAGGTCACTGAACTGTTGAAGTGCACTGAATACTGACCCGCCTGCAGCAAGTGTTTGCATCGAAATTTGACCCACGTGTAGTCACCATTCCCGCTCGGTCCTTGAGCGGGGGAAGCAGGAGTGATCAACGTGGCGCTAGTCAGTGTGATCCGGCGATGGCATCTGCGTGAGCAGGTGTCCATCCGTGCGATAGCCCGACGAACGGGACTGTCACGCAACACCGTCCGTAAGTACCTGGCCAACGGCGTGGTCGAGCCGCGCTATCCCAAACGCAACAGTCGCAGCAACCTGGACCACTTCGCCGAGAAGCTCGCCGGGTGGCTCAAGGCTGAGTCCTCGCGTGGGCGCAAGCAGCGTCTTAGTGTGAAGGAGCTGTATGTGCGACTGCGCCAACTCGGCTACTGCGGCTCGTATGATCGAGTTTGTGCCTTTGCACGACGTTGGCGGCGGGCGCAGCAGGAGGCCGCGCGAACCGTGGGCCGGGGGGTGTTCATTCCTCTGGTGTTCGCGCCTGGAGATGCGTTCCAGTTTGACTGGAGCGAGGACTGGGCGATGATCGACGGCGAGCGCGTCAAGCTGCAAGTCGCCCACGCCAAGCTGTGCTACAGCCGCGCCTTCGTGCTGCGCGCTTACCTGCTGCAAACTCAGGAGATGCTGTTCGACGCTCACAACCACGCGTTCGTGCTGTGGGCTGGCGTGCCACGGCGCGGCATCTACGACAACATGAGCACCGCCGTCGATCGGATTGGCCCCGGCAAGCAGCGCGAGGTCAACAGCCGCTTCGCGGCGATGGCCAGCCACTACCTGTTCGAGACGCAGTTTTGCAACCGCGCTGCCGGCTGGGAGAAGGGCCAGGTCGAGAAGAACGTCCAGGACGCGCGCCGACGCATCTGGCACGGCGCACCGGCCTTTCACAGCCTCGCCGATCTCAATCTGTGGCTCGATGCACGCTGCTTAGAACTATGGCAGGAGACGGCGCATCCCGAGCAGCCGGAGCAGAACATTTTTCAAGTCTGGCAGACCGAGCGCGAGCAGTTGATGAAGTTGCCCCCGCCTTTCGACGGCTACATCGAACACATCAAGCGCGTCTCGCCCACCTGCCTCATCCACTTCGAGCGCAACCGCTACAGCGTACCGGCGTCCTTTGCCAATCGGCCGGTGAGTCTGCGCGTGTATGCACGCCGTCTGGTGATCGCTGCCGAAGGCCAGATCATCGCCCAGCACGAGCGGGTCATCGTGCGTAGCCACTGCACTGGGCGCACCATCTACGACTGGCGTCACTACCTGAGCGTGCTGCAGCGTAAGCCCGGCGCACTGCGCAACGGTGCTCCGTTTCTGGAGCTGCCCGAAGCGTTCAAGCGGCTACAGCGGGTTTTGCTCAAACACAACGGTGGCGACCGCGAGATGGTCGAGATCCTCGCCCTGGTGCTGCATCACGATGAGCAGGCGGTGCTCACCGCAGTGGAGCTGGCACTGGAATCGGGCGCACCGTCCAAGCAGCACGTGCTCAATTTGCTCAGCCGGCTCATCGCCGAGACAGCGCCGGCTCCGGTCACCGCGCCGCAAGCGTTGGTGCTGGCGGTCGAGCCGCAAGCCAATGTCAGCCGCTATGACGGGCTGCGGGAGGGAAATCATGCAGCATGAGGCGATGATCACCGCGCTGAAGTCGCTCAAGCTATTCGGCATGGCACAGGCAGTCGATGAGCTTGCCAAGCAAGGCGCGCCCGCCTATCAATCGGCGCAGGCGCTATTGGGCAGTCTGCTCAAAGCAGAGACCGCCGAGCGTGATGTGCGCTCGGTGGCCTATCAGATGAAGGTGGCCCGCTTCCCGACCTACCGCGATCTAGCTGGATTCGACTTCAGTCAAAGCGCGGTGAACGAGGCGCTGATGCGCCAGCTCCACCGCTGCGAGTTCGTCGAACAGATGCACAACATCGTGCTGGTCGGCGGACCTGGAAGCGGCAAGACGCATCTGGCCACCGCCATCGGCGTCCAAGCGATCGAGCATCATCGCATGCGGGTGCGCTTCTTCCAGACCATCGAGCTGGTCAACGCGCTCGAGCAGGAGAAGGCGATCGGCAGGCCCGGGCAGATTGCACATCGCTTGGTGCATACTGATCTGGTGATTCTCGACGAGCTTGGCTACTTGCCCTTTAGTCAAGCCGCCGGTGCGCTACTGTTCCACTTGGTGAGCAAGCTCTACGAGCGCACGAGTCTGATCATCACGACCAATCTAAGCTTCACCGAGTGGGCAAGCGTGTTCGGAGATGCGAAGATGACCACAGCGCTGCTGGACCGGCTCACGCATCATTGCCACATCGTCGAGACCGGCAACGACAGCTACCGCTTCAAGCACAGTACGACGCAGACAAAGAAGGAGGGACGCAGCCGACGCCTATCGGCAACTTGAGCCAGTTACGGCTCACCCGGGGTGGGTCAGAATTCGATGCAACTCCTGGGTCAGATTTGGATGCAATTCGACACTACGACCATGTAGCCATCGCGGTGTGCTCTACCACGCCGAGCATGCGCTACGTGGGCGGGA
>DASTGE010000796.1:0-9372 GCA_035719405.1 Burkholderiaceae bacterium | reverse complement strand
GTATCGCTGGAAGAAGGAATCTCGGCGGTCATATGCTGGAAGCGGATGCTATGGGTTATCGCCGGATGGCGACAGGTGTTCGCGCAAGACTCATGAGAGTGGGAGCGGACCTGCTTGATCAGGGCAGAGACTGCCTTGTGTAGTGAGGTATTGCACGCGATGCGGCGCGCAACGGGCCGCTACATTTCATCTTCATCTTCATCTTCGTCTTCTTGCCATTCCTCGTCAGGAGTATCGGTGGCGGCGGCCTTGCGGACTGCACGCTCCAGCGCCGTGCGCAAGGCATCGAGCTGCGTGGGCAAGCTCAGGTCGACCGTGCCGATTGCGGAGGTGAAGATCGAGCTTCCGGCCGGCAGTGAGGCGTCTGCCTGCACGTCCACGATCCATCCGGACTCGGCGTCTGCAAGGCAGGTGTCGATCGCCGCGTGGGCCGCCGCGGCATCCTGCGGCGCGACGCGCAAAGTCATCTCCGTGCATGTTGGCAACAGGCTGTGCACGGTCTTGAATGCACGCATGAAGATGACTTCGCGAGGTTGCTCGTCAATGACACGCAACACCGCCTGCGTCACCACCTCCGCCAATTGGTTCTGCGTCTCCTGGCGGGCCTCGGCCTCCGCTTCGATAAGCTGGGCGTGACGCTCATGCCATGATTCGGCTGCCCTGTGCTCTCCGGCTTCGTACCCCCGTGCTTCGGCATTCTCCTCAAGGGTCGCGGCCAATTCTTCAGCCTGTGAGCGCACCGCATTCGCCTCCGCCTGGGCCGTTTCCAGCATCTCGCTCGCCCGCTTGCCGGCATCGGCCACCGTTTCCTCCGCAAGCTGCCGCGCTTCCGCCAGCAGGCTGGCAGTGGCGACGACGGAGCCGACTTCGCTGGCACGCAGGATGCCGTCTTCGACAAGCAGTTCGGGTCCGCGAGGTGCGAGTCTGATGATCATGTCGAGGTGGATGGGAACAGAAGGTCGAGTTCCTTCAAGCGGTCAGGCAGTGCCACGATGGGACGTGGCGCGACTGCCAGGCGCGGAGCGCCAGCGCGGCCGGAGGGCAGCAAGGCACGCGCCAAACGCCGAAGCGTGCGATGTGGCCAGGCGCGTGCCGCCAGCAGGTCGCGCCAGCCGATCCACACCCACGCGAGCGGAGTCCAGGCGGCTGCGTAGGCGGGAACGGCCGGGGCTTGGCGAGACCGTTCGCGTAGCAGGGGGTACGCCGGCCCCAGCGTTGCCTGCAAGGCCTCGCGCGCTTCGCGCTGAACGCAGCTTCGCAATACGCCAGGCCGCCCGAGCAGTGCGAGGGCGCACAGGCGCGCTTGCAGTGACTGTGGGTCGAGAAGGGCCATTGAGCCAACCGCGTGCTCGAATAGCGGCAACGGTGGCAGCGGCCCGAGACGAAGCTCGAATTCACGCACCGCAAGCCGGCGCAGGGCGTCGCCGCCGGCAGTGCCCCGCCCCGACGCGGCTTTCCAGGCAGACTGCGCCGAAATGAAGCCCCAGCCCGGATCGCATTCGAATTGCCACTGCCCGATACGTTCCTGCAACAGCCTGACCAAAGCGGCGCGCCGCGCCGCCGAGATGGTTCGAGTGGTTTTCGCGTCTTCGCGCCTTGCGACCGAGTGAGCGACGGCTCCATTCGAAGTGCGCATCACACTGAACTCTCCGTGATCGCATCCGGCTTCGGATCGCTATTGTCCCCTCCCGCAACGGGGCGCACAAGACACTTCGCAAGTGGCGCCGGCAGCAGGTGAGGCCACTTGCGCACGAACAAAAAGCCCGCGCCGGCCATCAGCACGACGAACGCCAGCAGCCCCGCGATCCAGGACACGGCTCCAGCCCCGGATTCGGGAGGAAGCGGAGCGATCGCCATGCCCGGAACCATGGTGACTGTCACGTTCTCGTAGGACAAGCCTTCGACGCTACGCGAGACGAGATTCTTGATGCTCGTCGTCAACGCAGACACGTTGGCATTGGGACGATACTTGAGGAACACCGACGCGCTGGCCGGCTTTACCACCGAAGCTAGCGGGTCGTTGTTGGGAAGAACGATGTGAACGCGGGCAGTGATGACCCCGTCTATGCGGGAAAGAGTAGACTCCAGTTCCTGCGAAATACCGAAGATGAAGCGCACGCGCTCTTCCGTGGGCGTCGAAATCAGCCCCTCCTTTTTGAACATTTCACCGAGGCTCGCGTGCTTCTCTTGAGGCAGGCCGTAAGAGCGTAACACCGCGAGAGCACGAACCACCTGATCCTTTTCGACTTCGACAGTCCAGTTCTTCCCACCGTCACTGCTCGTCTTTGCTGCAGTAACGCCGCTTTCGAGAAGCGCGCTGACCATCTCGTTGGCATCGGACTCGGTTTGCTTGGTATAGAGTTCCGATTTGCAGCCGGCAAGAAATAGGGCGCCGACCAAAAGCAGGCACGCGGCACAGGCACGGGTCAGGCCGAAGGTTTTCCACATGAAAGAACTCGCGAGATGCGCGGACAAATGTCTACTGGTTCTTCATCAAGGTCTGAACACCGCTCTTCACGCTTTGCGCGACCCCTATGCAGGCGTGGAAGCGAAAGTTCGAGCTGGCAATTGCCTGCATGATTTCCATCTGGTCCGCCATGCTGACGTCGCCGGTCTCCTTGGCATTCTCCAAGAGCTGATCGGCACGATCCATCACGTCATGCATCGCCGCGTCCTGTTGATGAAGTACCTCACCGACCATCGATGGGCCGTTATTGTCCTGGCCGGGGGCCGACGCCGATTGCAGTGCCGCAGCAAATTGCTGGGCAAGAGAGCTGCCGGGGCCGGCGGAGTGAGAGGCAGACTCGAGTATTTGAGACACTGGAATATGAGCCGTTGGGTCAATGGTCATGATCGTTCCTCAAAACGGGATTGGTGGATGGATGATGACCCGACTGCGGGCCGTTCCTGAACTTCCGCTTCTCCTGCTACGACTTCGCCATGGCATGGTCACATGCTGCGACCGCGCAGGCTGGCGCTCCCTCGCTCGAAGCGGCACTCTCCGTCGCGTTCAGAAACTCAGTCGGGTCATCTTCCACAAGCATGCGCGCCAACATCACCGCGTCCTCTCTTGAGTTTTGGCTTTCCAGCACCTCGTTGACGTTGGTCTGCCATTCGGGGTCACGAAGACAAAACAGACTTGCCGCTCTCAACGCCTTTGCATAGCTCCAGTGCGTCGGGCTGGACTCCACGCTCTTCAGCAGGCGAATCGCTTCATGATAGTCGCCGCGCTGCAACGCGATCTCACCTTCCACCAGATCGAGTTCCACCATCGCCGGCCTCAGGGCTCGAATGGCCCCGATCACAGCGCCTACTTCATCAAGCATCCCACGACTTCTGGCAATCTGAGCAAGATCCATCAACGCAGTAAGAAATTCCTTGCGGTCAAGATTGGCGTTCAAGATCCGGTTCCCTTTCAAAGAGTGTGTCCAATTCACGCCGGCACGTCCAACTACTGTGGCACGCGTGATGATGATCCGCTCGAGCGGACGGGATTGCAAATCTAGCGAGGCGGGAAGCCCGCCTCCGTCTCAGCCATGTCTAGAAGAGACTCTTGATGTCGTCACCCGCCGACTTCATGGCTTTGGCGAACGCCATGGCCAAAGAGGTTTTCAACTGTTGGAAACCGATTGCCTTCGCGATCGCAGCCTGTGCCTTCAGCAACGCGATGCTCTGACCAGCCTGCCCCACCATTTCCGATATTGCAGCCCCGTCCTCGCCGGTTCCCTGCGCGCCGGCCCACCCAACAGCCAGCTCGCTTGCAACCCCTGATCCAGCGGTACTTCCCACGTTGCCCATGATGGTACCCATATTGTTCGCCTTGCCAACCATATTACCGATTGCCATTTCAATCTCCTATAAAAAGAATGTTGCTAATGACCATGAACCCTCGGGTTCAAACTTCGTATCGCCCATCAGGGAAGCTGGCGGCCGTTCAGCGCTCCCCAAACCTTCTGGATGATCCCCTGGCACGCCTGGAACGCTTCCGTCATTTGTCCTGCGACCTGCCGCTCCTCGCCCGGAGGCAAACCAAGTGCTTCCGCCTGGCAGTCATGTGCGAGGTTGTCAAAATAGGCGATCATGACGCGCGCCCGCTCGCCGCTGGTGTCCGATTTCAGAGTCTTCTCAAGCTCGGAGAGCTCGGCGAAGATGGTCTGCTCTTGTTGATCAATCATACGACTCTGCTCTCCACTCATAATGAGGTAATACCACTCGACTCACCGTTGCCCGAGTTCTCCGGCACCGTAGGAGCCTTCAGACATGGACAAGTGCTTTACTCCGTCACGCGTTTGCACGTACTTCAATTGTCCCGCATCGAGTGCCGCACTGATGGGGTGGGAATTCGACGCCGGCTCCTGAATGGCCTGCAGGTCGATCCGCGTCACTATCGATCCGAGATCGCTGCGAATGCGCGCAACCGCGTCCTGCAGTTTCTCGACGTCTGTCGTGCGCGCAGTCACGGCGAATATCCCACCTCCGCGCCAGTTCACCTCGACGCCTGGCATACCCAGGGCTTCGGCGATGTTCTGCGCGACCTCCGCAGCCGACCCGTAGTCATGTTGGATCGCTCCGGGCTTCAGTGCCTCAAGGCGCTGGCGGAGAGCCAGAGCCTGTGCCGCGGTAGGCACCATCCCACGCACCTCCACCCGGTCGCCGATAGAAAGTACCTCGAGTCCGGACAGCTTCTGCTCGTCGACGATTCGAGCGACACGCTCCTTTAAAGGAACGGCGAGCTTGACCGGCACCTGCGCGCCTTGAGAAATCCGCAGCGCCATACCGCCGCCAATCGCCAACATTGCCATCAATCCCACCATGAATGGGATCTTCATACGCCGTCGCTTCCCCGGCGATTCGGCCTCGGCGGCTGGCTCGGAAAGCCCTTGAACTTCAACGACAGCGGGCTGCGCAAGCCTTGCGATGAGGTCGACATCGGATGGCCAGGCACCATCGGCCGGGCCAACGCAAAGCACAATGTCGTTCATGCGCTTTGGAACAAAGTCATCCAGTGCGACGGCACCAGCATTGCCTTCCGATAGATCGGTGGAATCAACTGCAATGCTGACCACCTGATCCTCCGTCACCTCGATAACCGCGGGATCGAATATCCAGTCGAGGAGCTGAATGTCCGCATCGTCGTCCGCGCCGATGATGTAGCGCTGCGGGACCAACTGTAAGCGAACTCCAGCATGCTCGCCTGTCAAGACACGAAGCTCTTTCATGACATCAAACCGCTTCTTCTTGTTTAATTGGCGTAGAGATCATCGGCAGGACGCAACGCCGAGGCGGGTCTTGCCGGGGCTGGAATGGCTGGCGCCGGGCCGGAGGCGGCAGGCGGAGTGTTGGTGGCCACCTGCGTGGAGTAGGGCGAACCAGGCAGGCGCGGCGTAATCAGGAACATTCTTTCGGTCCGATGCGTGTGCGAGTCCGTGTTGCGGAACGCTGCGCCCACGAGAGGAACGCGCGAAAGCCCAGGGACGCCGTTGACGACAGACTGCTCCGACTCCACGGTAATTCCGCCGATGAGAAGACTTTCGCCTTCGCGCACGTGCGCCTCTGTCCGAATCTCCGTCTTCTTGATGATCGGGATCTGATCTACGCTCGACGACTCAAAGTTGCCGTCCTCAATGTAAATGGAAAGCTTGACGCGATTGATTCCGTCCGAAGCGGTGACCTGTGGGGTCATCTCCAGCAAGGTGCCAGCCTCGATTTGAAACAGGTTGGCATCGCGGCTGCCGGAAACCCGCACCGATGCAATCCGCTTTTCCCGCATGATCGCGGTCCGGTTGGCGACGCCGAGCACCAGTGGCTTGGAGAGGATCCTCGCCTTTCCCTCCGCCTGAAGCGCGTCGACTCGTGCAAGCAGTTCGCGGCCCGCGTTCGCAAGGACCGCGCTCAATGTGAATCCGGGAATGCTTCCCCCTGACTGCGGTCCGTTCATCGCGACGTTCCCCCTGGAGTTGGAGAGCGACCAGTTGATCCCGAGCGAGTTGGCACTGTCGGCGGAGACTTCGATGATGGTGGCTACAAGTTCCACGAGCATCGGCTTCTGATCGAGCCGCTCGATCAGCGTTCCATACTCCGCCATGCGGTCCGCCCGCCCATGGATGACGATCGTGTTGTTGGCCTCGTCAGCCTCGATCACCGGAGTATCGTCCCCACGCTCTTCTCCGCGCCCGGCCTTGCCGTTCGCTCCCCCCTTCGAGTATTGAGGCACTGGAGGTTGCTTTGACTTGACCGGCGGCTCTCCAAGCTTGACCATCGGTTGCATGCCCATTCGCTTCTTTCCGGCCTCCGCCTGCTCGGTCTCGGCGTTGAGGTTCGCGGCGACCCCGTTCATCTGCTCCACTGCGGGATCCTGCATGGCAGGGCTCGAGCCGTTTGCAAACAGCTTTCGCAACATGCTGGCAACCCCGGGCACGACGACGCCCCCTGAGGTGCGGTCAGCTGCGGTAGAGAAGCGCAGCGGGAAGACCTGCACCACTCGCTCAATGCCTTCTGCAATTCCGGAGTCGAGCGCCTCAAGTGCAGAGGTCACGAGCTCGAGGTGCCGCGGTGGGCCGGAGACATAAAGCGTGTTTTGTGCTTCGTCGTACCGGAGGGGCCAGCGTTTGTCTTCCACCTCAAGCGACTGCAACAGGTTCTGAACCTGCTGACGGCGGTATCCTTTCAAACGAATGATGCGACTCTGAATCGACCGCGCCGGATAAAAATAAAGTGCAGTGCCGTCGTGGTACCAGATGAAGTTGTAAATGCGGGACATGTTCTCGAGGAAGGCCTTCGGGTCCACGTCGAAGTTGCCGTTGACCGTTCCTTCGAGATCTGGCGCCACGATGGCCGGGATCCCCTGGCTGCCGGCGAAATCCTGCAATACTTCAGCGATTCGTTTGCTTTCAGCCCGGTATACGAAACGACCGTCGCGCCAGGTCGGCTGCACACCGATCCGGCTGGAGTGCCGGCGTGCTTTCGCATGCGACGTGTCGGCGTGAGCTGCTCGGACGGTCGCTGCTTTTTCTTTCGAAGGCGTTGCCACTTCGGCTGCAACGGAATGCGCAAATGCGATTGCAAGAGCAGAGCCGACCAGGAGGTTGAGTCTGTGCCGAACCGGGGAGAATTGCTTCTGTTGGGGGTTCATTGCAGTGCGCGCTCAAGTGAAGTAGTGCACGAGACTTTATCCCCGCGCTCAGGAACGCATGTTTATTTCCCCGAAGACATGTTCCCCGAAGCGAAATGAGAATTTTTTTCTTGCGGCCTTCGGGTTTCTCGGCGCGACTTCGACACCTCGCTTGGCGCACGTCGCGCCGACGTGTTCAAATGCAGGCATACGTCACAGACATCAGCCGGCAAGCCCGAAAGGGACCTGCATGGCGGAGCACCGCCCGATGAAATCGCAAGAAAACACGAGCAGGAGTCCGAAGCGCGTCCTTCCAAGGAAGGCGGCAATAGCCCGCGCCCTCACCCTGGCGCTGTATTGCCTCTGGCCACCAGCCAATGCCTGGGCTGCGACGCACTACCAATGCACCGCGATCGACGGCTCGAGCTATATCTTCGAGGACGACCCTTCGCAGCGTTTCCAATGGATGCTCGCCGGATGCCGGACGGTGCGCCGCCCCGACGACCCGCCGCGTTTGTCGCCCTACCGCCAGCAGGCGCCGGCGGAACCGACCGAGATCGTGCTCATTGCGCGGCAGGCGCCGCCGGTCAAGGCTGCCGATAATGCCGGCGGCATTGCCCAGCCGATCGGAATTGCCCCGCCCATGTCCGCCCCGCCGCGTGATCTCTTGCACATGATTCGAGACGCCGCCAAGCGTTACGGTGTGGATGCTCGCGTCGTTCATGCGGTCATGCAAGTCGAATCGGCCTTTGATGCACGGGCACGATCCCCGAAAGGCGCCGTGGGCCTGATGCAGCTCATGCCCGCTACGGCCGCCCGATTGGGAATGTCCCCCAACTCAAACCTGTTTGATCCTGCCCTGAACATCGACCTCGGCGTGCGCTACCTCCGGCTTCTGGGAGACATGTTCGGCGACCGCCTGGACCTCATGCTGGCAGCATACAACGCCGGCGAAGGGGCGGTTGTGAAGTACGGCATGCAAGTCCCGCCGTATCCGGAGACTCAGGCTTACGTGCGGAAGATTCTTTCGCTCGTAAATAGACGTTGAAGCGAAGCCGCACAAGGCCCAGCGTTGAAGTCCACGGACCCGCTCCCGGCAACCCGGAGCGGGTCCTTTGCGCTTGCGCAACCTGCATTGGACGGAGTGCTGGGCTGCCCAAGCTAAGGGCGTAGTCTGGGAGTATGTGCTGTGTGATGCATACTCTCCGCCGCAGCGCACGCTCGCGCGGGCTGACTTGTTCAGTGTTGCATTCGGCACGCCCGCGGCGAGCAGGTCAGCGCCGACCTTGTCTCGAAAGGGAGCCTGCAGGAAGGTGAACTGCTGGATAACCCGTCGGCCCGTCTGCGTACCCCGGGAAGAAACACGCATTGCCGGGACGGGTCGGTCCGCCGGATCAAGTCGCGAAAGCGTCACGCAATGCGAAAGGCCGCCTTGCGGCGGCCCTCTTTCGGTCTTTGCGGCGACGACTCGACATCAATCGAGCGCAGACGCCGGAAGCGGCGTGCCCACCAGGAGCCAGCGCAAGAGATTTTTGCTCCCATACCTCTTCACCGTAATCTTCGCTTGCTCCGAGAGTGCAAGCCCTGACTCCCCCAACGCGTGGCGGGCGATACGCCGGGCAGTATCTTTCAAGCTGCGGTCCTGTGCGGCCAGGAGCATGGGGGCTTCGGTGATGCAAACGAGGGACTCGATCATCGCCGCGGTCGGCTTCGGTTCGCTGCCCTCCAACGCTCGCTCAATGTCGATCACGAACCAGTCGCAGCTGTCATCGATATATGCAATGGCACCGGGGATGCAGGAGCGATTCGCCTTACTCGCGGATGCGAAGTCGACGCTGCTCAAATAGACGTGAGTGATGTTTTCCGAGTACAGGCGGGTCATGCGTGGATTGAATCGCACCGCCGCTTCCTCGCCCAGCATGCGAAGATTATGCAGAAGGTCGAGCACGGCGAGGTGACGCAGGAAGACTGCCTGTGGTCCAATGCTCGGATCGATATTGCGTGACAGCCAGAGACCGGCGTCTTGACCGTTTCCTTCGTGGGTGCAAGGCGAGGAGTCCATCAAGCGGTGAAAGCGCAGGTTCAGCGGGCCGAGGCCGGGAGCACCTGAAATGGACGGGCGGGAAGCAGGCCGGGCGGTACGTCCAGCGCGGGTGAATATCATGACAGTTCCTATGGGTTGCTGATGGATGACCGGGCTTCGGTGCCCGAGGAAAGGGAGTACCGGCCTCGAGTGAGTGGGTGAGCCGTGCGCCTTGTGC
>DASTGE010000795.1:0-4884 GCA_035719405.1 Burkholderiaceae bacterium | reverse complement strand
CCCGACATGCGCAGGTGAAGGGCACCGGCGCAGCAACTCCTCCCTCACCCGCCAAAGACCTTGCGCAGAATCGCACTGCCGGTCCCCACGGGATCACGCCGAATCTTCTTTTCTTCTTCGCCGATCATGAAGTACAGGCCGTCGAGCGCCTTGCGCGTCACGTACTGCTGGATCGTCGCGTCTTCCTGCTTGATCAGACCGAGGCGCGCCACGCTGCCGGCCAGGGCGTTGTACTTCTGGGTAAGCGACACGCGTTCGGTCGCACGGGTGACGATCGGAAGGAACTTCACGCCCAGCGCCTCGCGCGTCTTGCCTGCGAAGAACTCTGTCACGGAGGTCTCGCCTCCCTGTACGACCCGCAGCGCGTCTTCCACGCTCATGGAACGAACCGCATCGAGCAGGAGCGGCTTGGCCAGTGGCACCGCAGCTTCCGCGGCCCGGTTCATCGCCGTGATGAGCTCGTCGACGCGGGCGGACTGGCCGGTCAGCTTGAGCACGCGAGATGCCTCTTCCAGCCCGCTCGGCAGCGGAATGCGCACCTGCGGGTTGCCCAGGAAACCATCGGGGCGTCCGAGCAGGCTCACCGCGCTCAGGGCGCCGCGCTGCAGCGCGGCCCGGACGCCGACCGCCGCATCGGCTTCCGTGAGGTTCGCGGCGGCTTCTGCACCCTTCAGGGCGAACGACGAAATGGCGAGTGCAAAGTGGCGGCGCTTCATGTGCGAGACCTCCAGTTGCCGGCAGCTTCACCTTGACGCGGAAGACGGCTTGGCCGAGAGCGTGTGCATCCGACGTAAGGACATGTTGGGTGTGAAAGTGCGGCGGTGAGGGAGCATAAGGCGACGGGGAGAAAGGCGTCGGGCGTAGCGAACGTTACGATAACTCATGCATCCTGTGCCTCGAAGCGGGGCGGCCTCATGATGTCGGCGTCGAAGCCCATGAGCACGCTGGCCAGCTCCAGCGATCGCCATAGGGGAGCGGGCATCTGCATGATCGCCTCAGGGGTGCGCGCGTGGGCGATCCACGCTTTGATTTGACAGTGTTGCGCAGGCGTGAGCAGTCGAAGGCTCAACATCTCGTCGAGAGTTTTCACTGATTTCCTTTATTCCTCTGGACCGCTGGAACGATTCCAAATTCGTTCGGGCACGCAGAGGCATGATCGAGGATTGTTGCTTGATCACAGGGGGCGATCAGAAGCACGCGATAGGTAACGTCCAGAACATGCTGAAAGTGCGAAGGTTGGGGGGCGTTGCCACGGCAGCAGCATGGGATGGCACTCAATCACTTCCTGCAATCACCGTAGGTCACCGAGCCGTCTCTGCATTCCGTGAGGATGCGCTCCTCACGCGGCCCGGTTTCGATATGCTCAGGTTCTGGCCCGTCAAGTTGCCTGTAGATGATCTTCTTCGATCCGAGGTCGCACGTTCCCACGACCTTGCCATCGACCTTGGCCTGCGCGTCGACCACCGACAGCACGAATCTGTCGACGCCCGCGGCACGAACCTTCGCGTCGATGTGAGTGCGTATGCCGTCGCAATTGTTGCCCGCGTAGCTCTGTGGGCTTCCCACAAGCAGCGCGATGAGGGCCGAATGGAGCCGGGACATCAGGTGTACCTCGAAGTGAGCGAAACGATGCCGAAGTCTAGTGGCGAGGCCTCGGCTATACCGCCGCCACGATGACATGCGCCTGAATCTTGCCGGCGACCGGGCCTTCACCATGGCGGCTGGCGATCGCCGCTGTCGCGCGGTCCGTCGCGAGCTGAAGCAAGCCGGGATCGCGCGCCTCGATTTCGTTGCGCAGTGGCGTTCCATGGCAATAGGCGGTCGCCACCTCGCGTGCCGAGGGGGCACGACTCACCTCCTCGCGCGTCTCGATTGCGATGTCGGTGAACCCGGCGCGGCTCAATTCCTCGCGGATCAATGCGACATCGTGATACCCATGCGGCGTGCGGGCGAGGAATCGGGGAGGGTCGTGCGGAAACACCGTGGCGACCGCGTTGGTGACCTCGTCGGCAAAGGCGTTTTCTTCAATCCGGTCCCAGACGTTGAGGACAAAGCGACCATTGGGTCTCATCACACGACGCGCCTCGGCGTAGCCGGCGACCCGATCGGGAAAGAACATCGCGCCGAACTGGCAGCAAACGACGTCGAATGAGGCGTCTTCGAGCGGCAGGTCGAGCGCGTCGGCTTGCCGCCATTCGATGCGCGCATCCGGCCCCTGGCGGGTGGCGGCATATTCGAGCATGGGCGCGTTCAGGTCGGTCACCACGTAGCGCGCATCGGCTTTGACCTTGGGCGCAAGCGCGCGCGTCACCACGCCGCTGCCGGCCGCTGTTTCAAGCACCGAGCGGGGCGAGAAGGCAGCGACAAGCTCCGCCAGGTTCATGGCATAGGCCTCGAAGATCAGGGGAACCATCAGCGTGTCGTAGAACTTTGGAATTGAGCCCGCGAATACCTTGTCGCTCGCAGCCATGAGACCTCCTGTGAACCTACGATCGGCGCCTTCGAGTCTCCGCGTTGGAGAGCAGGTCACGCCTCTCGAACGGATGCATCGGCTCGACACTGCCGGGATTCTCCATCGTGGCCGCGCACGACGGCCTCGTCAATGTGGCTCCAGTCGTGTCCATCACCGGAAGGTGAGCACCCTCTGCGATTTGCGCTTCACATGAGGCGCGAGGTGCTCATGCGGCCGGCGTGACGATGGAGGCGCGATCGAGATCCGGCCGCCGCCACGGGTCGACATGTGTCATCACATTGAGGACGCGGTGTCTCTGCATGACGCGGCCTCGGGCCCGCACGGCGATGTCATGACCCGCCTCCACGCTGAGGGCGGCGTCGACCTCGATGTGTACATCGACCACGACCATGTCGCCCATCTTGCGCGTACGGATGTCGTGCACCGCCCGGACGCCCGGGGTCTCCACCAGGGTCTTGCGAATGGCGGCGATCTCTTCGTCGTCGATGGCGCGATCCATCAGGTCGTGCAAGGCGTTCCAGCCAAACTCCCAGCCCATCTTCGCGACCATGAAGCCGACGATCGAGGCGGCGATCGGATCCAGGATGGGATAACCGGCAAGGTTGCCGGCGATGCCCAGGCCGACCACCAGCGACGAAGCGGCATCAGAGCGCGCATGCCAGGCGTTGGCGACGAGCATGCTCGACTTGACGCACTTGGCCACCGACAGCATGTAGCGAAACAGGAGTTCCTTGGCCACGAGAGCTGCGCCCGCGACCCACAGTGCCGCCACATGAACCTTCTGGACCGACTCCGGCTGCTCCAGCTTCAGGAATGCGGACCAGAGCATGCCCAGCCCGACAGCAAGCAGAAGAGCGCCCAACACCAGGGAAGCCCCCGTCTCGTAGCGATGATGACCATAAGGGTGCTCCGCATCGGCATCCTTCTGGCTGTGGTGGTTGGCCAGCAGCACGACGAAGTCGGCCACCAGGTCGGACAGCGAGTGGATGCCGTCGGCAATCAGCCCTTGCGACCTGGCGAGAACGCCAACGACGATCTGGGTCGACGTCAGCGCCAGGTTGACGAGGACGCTCACCCAGGTGCTGCGCGATGCGGCCGCTGCCCGCTGGGCCGGGCTGTGACCGGAGTCCTCCGGGTCGTCGGACAAGTTCGCGAATTGCATGGTTTCCTCTTCTCGGTGTCAATGGGCGACGACCACGGGCCTGCCGTTCCGCCCCGGCCTGCTTTTGCCGTCTGCTGTGGAGGTTTTCGGTGCGGCGATAGATCAACGTCATTCGGCTGGCATGAGGCGCGCTCTGTTCTTGCGCTCGGTCAAAGACCAACGCTGCGCGTCATCCACCATAGCAACTGATGATTCATGTCGGGGGGAACATCCCTATGAGACGCGTTGGGTGCCGAATGGAGTGCTGCATGCGAGCCGCGGGACTCTTCTTCCACACCCATCAAGGGGAAGGCGCCTGTCGCGTACAGCAATCAAGGAGCTTGCCATGAACTTCGTCATTCCCGCGACCCTCCAACAGGAGCACGAGGCGCTGCACGAGGAACTGCGCCGCGCCACACAGGCCGGCGCCGAGGTGGGTGAGGCCGCGCGCGACTTGGCGCGGCTTATGCACCCGCACTTCGTCAAAGAAGACGAGATCGCGCTGCCACCGCTCGGGCTGCTCCCCGCGCTGGCGCGCGCCGGGGCGAGTCCCGGCATGGCCGAGGTGTTGGCGCTGACCGACCGCCTCGAGGCCGAGCTGCCCGAGATGCTCCGTGAGCACGAGGCGATCGTCGGCGCGCTGCAGCGCTTGCAGCAGGCCGCACAACGCGCCGACCGGCCCGACATCGTCGCCTTCGCGCGCCGGCTCGTGCAGCACGCGCGCACGGAGGAAGAAGTGATGTACCCAGCGGCGGTGCTTGTCGGACGGTACATCCGGCTGCAACTCGACATTGAAAAGCAGGGGTAGGTCGTGGCACAGCCTCACGCGCGGTCAGGCGAGGTCATCAGCGTGCGGCCGCTCGGCGAGCGGCTGCGCGAGGCGCGCACGACAGCCTTGATCAAGGCCGAGCAGCTCGAGGTCGTGCGCATCGTGCTGCCGACCGGCAAAAGCCTTCGCGAGCACAGCGTTCCGGGCGAGATTACGGTGCAGTGCCTTGAGGGGCGCGTCCAGTTCCACACCACGGAGGCGGTGCTCGTGCTCGAGAGAGGCGACTTCATCCATCTCCTGCCGCACACACCTCATGCGCTGCATGCGCTCGATGACGCCTCGTTGCTCTTGACAATCCGCCTGCAACCATAGCCAGCTGACGCTGCACGGGGCTGGCCTGTATGCAAGGCCATGAGCGATAAAGGCGAAGCAGCAATGTCTCCAGTACCTTGAGAGTCCCCGGATGAGGACGAATGGCATGACCACGATAAAGTCGCATTC
>DASTGE010000794.1:0-3345 GCA_035719405.1 Burkholderiaceae bacterium | reverse complement strand
GACCAGGCCGAGGCCGAGCGTGATGGGGAAGCCGACAGCGAAGATGTTCATCTGCGAGGCCACACGCGAGATGACGCCGAGCACGAGGTTGGCGAACAGCAGCATGCCAAGCATCGGCAACGCGATCCATGTGCCCAGGCGGAACACTTCCAGCCCCCAGACATGGGGCATGGTCGCGTGAAGGAACGCGAAGGGGTCCGGCCCAACGGGGAAGGCGTCAAAGCTCTTGACGATCGCGGCGATCACGGTCAGGTGTCCGTTGATCACGATGAACAGCCAGCTCACCATGGTGCCGAACAAGCGGCTGGAGGCGGTGGACTGGCTGGCGCTGATGGGGTCGAAGAAGGCCGCGAAATTGAGGCCCATCTGAAGTCCGATCAATTCGCCGGCAAACTCCACGGCCGCGAATACCACGCGCACCGCGAAGCCGAGCGACAGCCCGATCAGCATCTGCTGCGCCACAAGCATGATGGCCGCCGGCGTGTCGAGCGCGACCGTCGGCATTGCGGGCATCGAGGCTTGCGCACACACGACGACCACCAGGGCCAGCCCGACGCGCACGCGTGCAGGCACCATGCGCTGACCGAACAGCGGCAGTGCGCTGAACAGCGCGAGGACGCGGATGAGCGGCCACAGCAGCGGGCTGACCCACTGCATCAGCTGGGCTTCAGTGAACGTGAGCACGAGGGCGTGTCAGCCGACGACGGTGGGGATCGCCTGCAGCGTGCGTTGGATGTATTCGACGAGCGTGGTCAGCATCCACGGGCCCGCGATCGCGAGCACGGCGACGACGGCCAGCACCTTGGGTACGAACGACAGCGTCGCCTCGTGGATCTGCGTCGCGGCCTGGATGACGCTGACGACGAGCCCGACGACGAGCACGACGACGAGCACCGGGGCCGACACGACGAGGAGCATGTGCAGCCCCTGCTGGCCGAAGGTGAAGACTTGTTGGGCGTCCATCGCGTGTTGATCTCACTCAGACCGAGAAGCTGGCGGCCAGCGAGCCGAGCAGCAGGTTCCATCCGTCGGCCAGCACGAACAGCATGAGCTTGAAGGGCAGGGCGACGAGGACGGGGCTCAACATCATCATGCCCAGGCTCATCAGCACGCTGGCAACGATCATGTCGATGATCAGGAAGGGGATGAAGATCAGGAAGCCGATCTGGAAGGCGCTCTTCAGCTCGCTGGTCACGAAGGCGGGCACCAGCACCTTGAACGGCACGTCCTCGGGCTTCACGGCGGCATCGGTCTTGGCGAGCCGGGCGAACAGGGCGACATCGCTCTGGCGCGTCTGCTTGAGCATGAACTCGCGCATCGGTACCTCGCCGCGCTTCAACGCTTCGTCGAAAGCGATCTGGTTGGCCGAATACGGTTGCCAAGCCTGCGAGTAGACCTTGTCGATGGTCGGGCCCATCACGAAGAAGGTGAGGAACAGGCTCAGGCCGACGATGATCTGGTTCGGCGGCGCCGCCTGCGTGCCCATCGCCTGTCGCAGCAGGCCCAGGACGATGACGATGCGCGTGAAGCCCGTCATCATCAGCAGCAGCGCGGGCAGGAAGCTCAGCGCCGTGAAGAAGAGCAGGGTCTGGACAGGAACCGAGTAGCTGGTGCCGGTAGGCGTTTGGGCGACGACCAGGGGAAGGGTGGCTTGCTGCGCGGTGGCGAGGGTGGGCAGGAGGGCGAACGTCAGGCAGAGCAACGCTGACTTGGTCGCCCCCCTCATCCCAGCCCTCTCTTGCAGCGCGGGAGAGGGAGCCGAGTGCCGGTTGCGGGCATTGCCGAGCTTCACTTCCGGAACCTGCCCAACACCTGCGCGAACGAAGCCGGCACCGCCTCCTCGGCCGTGGCCGGCACCTCGCCGTACGGCGCCAGCGAATACAGCGTCGTGATCTGCTGCGAGGTGACGCCGAGCACCAGCCAGCGCCGGCTTTCGCCGCTGCCGACCTCGACCATGAGTACCCGCTGATTCGGTGCCACGGGCATCGCCGCCACGGTCCGCAGCAGATTGTTCGCGGCGCGCCGGCCTGCCGGTGTCCGCTTGAACAGCCAGAGGGCGAGGGGAACCATCGCGATCACGGCGAAGAAGGAAAGTGCGGTGTTGAGGTTGTTCATGTACGGCTCAATCGGCGCATGCGCTCGCTGGGGGTGACGATGTCGGTGAGGCGGATGCCGAACTTGTCGTTCACGACCACCACTTCGCCCTGCGCGATCAGGTAGCCGTTGACGAGCACGTCCATCGGCTCGCCGGCCAGCGCGTCCAGCTCGACCACCGAGCCTTGCGCCAGCTGCAGGATGTGCTTGATCGGGATCCTCGTGCGGCCGAGCTCCACGGTGAGTTGCACCGGGATGTCGAGGATCATGTTGAGGTCATTGCCGGCATTGCTGCCGGGCGTCGGCGCGAAGTTCGCGAACGATGCCGGCGCCACCTGCTCCGTCACCTCGCTCATTGCCCCGCTGCTGTCGCTCTTGCTTTCGGCCAGTGCGGCTGCCCATTCCGCGGCCATCCGGTCCTCTTCGGACATGGCCGAATTTTCATCACCTGACATGTTCGTCTCCCATCCAGCTCGCCTGAGAGCTGGTCAGCAGCTTGTCGATCTTGATCGCGTATTTGCCGTTAGAGGTGCCGTAGTGGCAGTCCAACACCGGCACGCCGTCCACCTTGGCTTGAATCATGGGATGCAGGTCAAGCTCGATGAAATCGCCCGGCTTGAAGGCCAGGAGCTGCTCCACCGTGGCCGGTGCCGTGGCGAGTTCGGCCACCAGGACCACTTCCGCCGACTGGATCTGCGACTTCAGGAGATTGACCCAGCGCCGGTCGGGCTCCGAAGAGTCGCCTTGCACGGTCGAATACAGCACGTCCCGGATTGGCTCGAGGGTGGAGTAAGGAATGCAGAAATGCACCGAGCCCGAGGTATCGCCGATTTCCAGCGTGAAGGAAGTGGCGACGATGATCTCGCTCGGTGTCGCAATGTTGGCGAATTGCGGCTGCATCTCCGAACGCTGGTACTCGAGCTCGACGGGATAAATCCCGTGCCAGGCCTTGCGGTACTCGGCGATGATGACTTCCACGAGCCGCATGATCACGCGCTGTTCCGTGGGCGAGAAGTCGCGGCCTTCGATTCGCGTGTGGTACTTGCCTGCACCGCCGAACAGCGCGTCGATCACCGCAAAAACCAGGTTCGGGTCGCACACGATGAGGCCGGAGCCGCGCAGCGGCTTCACGCTCACGATGTTGAAATTCGTCGGCACGACGATCTCGCGCAGGAAGGCGCTGTACTTCTGCACCTTGATGCCCGGTCGAGAACGTCGTCGGCTTCACCGGCGGCGCGCGACGCAACTCGG
>DASTGE010000793.1:0-2405 GCA_035719405.1 Burkholderiaceae bacterium | reverse complement strand
TCGAGCTGGCCGAGGCCATCGTCAAGACGGCCGACTTCCTGCAGCAGATCCGATTCGTCTGCAGTGGCACCGAGGCGGTCATGTCCGCTGTGCGCCTGGCCCGCGCCTACACCGGACGCACCAGGATCCTGCGCTTCCGCGGCGGCTACCACGGTCACTTCGATCTGGTGCAGAACAAGGACGAAAGCAAGCTGCGCGAAGCCGGGCTGGACCCAGTGGCGATGCGCTCCAACATCGTGGTGCCCTTCAACGACGTCACCGCCGTCGAAGAGGCTTTTGCGAGCGCGCGCGGCGAGATCGCCGCGATCGTGCTCGAGCCGATCCCCTGCAACATGTCGCTGGTGCTGCCGCAAGATGGCTTCCTGCACGAACTGCGTCGCATCTGCGACCGCGAAGGCGCGCTGCTGGTGTTCGACGAGGTCATCTCGGGCTTCCGCTTCACGTACGGCCCGGTGAGCAACCTGCTGGGGGTGGAGCCGGACATCGCCACGTTTGGCAAGATCATCGGCGGCGGCACGCCGATCGGCGCCTTCGGCGGACGCCGCGAGATCATGTCGCTGCTCGATACCGAGCAGATGCTGCAAGGCGGCACGTTTGCCGGCAATCCGCTCACGATGGCCGCCGGCCTGGCTACCCTGGCGGAACTCGCCAAGCCGCAGACCTACGCCACGCTGGAGAGCAAGGGCGCCTTGCTGGAAGCGGCCATCGACAAGCACCGGGCCGCGCACAAGCTCGACTTCACCTTTGCCCGCATGGGCAGTGTGTTCGCCTTCATCTTTCTGCCACGCGGCACCTTCGTGCGTTCGCATGCGGATATTGCCCGCCAGCCGCGTGCGAGCTACAGCCGGTTCTATCAGGAGATGCGCGCCCGTGGCTACCACTTGACCCCGGATGTTGAAGAGACGATGTATGTGTCCACCGCCAACGACGACGCAACGCTGGATCGTTTTGCTCGGGACGCCTGCGAAGTGATCGCGGCCGCTGGAGGCATGCCTTGATCACACCGGACCTGTTGGCCCATGTTTTAAACGGGTTGCAAGAGAAGCTCGCGCTGTGCGGTCAGCTCGTAGATGCCGGCCGCTGCGACTGGGACTGCTGCAAGTACACGAACTCGTACATCCTCTTCTTGCCCGGGGAGCTGGAAAGCGCTCGGGCTCTCGGGTTCGAGACGAGCCAGTACAGCATCCTGGACCACAACTACCACGGTGGCATCAAGGCTGTGCCGAAGAGCATGGGTTGCTGCGTCGATCCAGTGCTGGGCGATAAGGCCTACAAGTCGCTCGACTGCCGGATCTTTCCGTTCTGGTTCCAGATCGAGGATGAACAACTGGTGCTGGTGGAGGGCTTGTCCTGCCCGATCGTGCGTGAAGGTATGTCGATCGAAGGGCTTCGTCTGGAGGCGCTGCGCGTGGCAGAACTGCTATCGGGAGACCCCGAGATCGGCGCGTTTCTGAGGGCCGGCCGAATGGTCAATTACCGGACGATGACGGGTGCCACGTGCGCTCCCTCCCGGAAAGACATCCAGATCGTCCCAGCCTCTTGACCGCCTCGACCGCCCTTTGACCAACACATCAACACACAGGTTGCGACGTACGCGATGTGGACACCGACCCACGAAGACTCGAATCCGATGCCGTCGTGCCCATTGCTCGGGTCTCAAAAGGGCATGTGGCTTCAAGAGCAGCTTCACCCCACCGGCCCGGCGCAGCTCGTAGCGACCTGCATCACGCTGCGCGGCCCGCTCGATAAGGCGGCGCTGCAGGTCGCGATCGACAAGCTGGTGGCGCGCCACGAAAACCTGCGCGTCCGCTTCATCGTCGGCTCGGACGGGCCGGTGCAGCAGCTGCCAGCAGTGTTCGACGCCACGGTCCGCGAGATCGACCTCCGGCTATCCGGGCAGGCCTTCGCCGATGCCCTGCACGAGGAGCAGCAAGCGCCGATGGACCTGCAGGCCGGGCCGCTGTTCCGGGCCACGCTGCTGGTCCTGGCACCGCATGAACATGCCCTGCTATTCACCATCCACCACCTGATCGTCGACCACGGATCGACCAACTTGCTGCTGCGTGACTTCGGCGCGCTGTATCAGGCTGCAGTGACGCACGAGCCCGATCCACTCGCACCGCTGACGCTGACCTACAGCAGCCACGCCCGCGCTGCGGCCCAGGCCGGCGTGGACGATGCCGCAAAGGCGTACTGGGCTCGCGAAATGGCGGCCTTACCCGCACCGCTGATGTTTGCGACCGGCCAGCGCATCGTTCCGACCGGCCGGCGCTCGGCGGGCACCGTCGTCCGAACGCTCGATGTCACTTCAGCGTCCGGACTGCGCCGCCTGGGTGGCGACGCGGGCATGACACCTTTCATGGTCCACCTGGCATTGTGCGCGGTGCTGATGCAACGGCACACCG
>DASTGE010000792.1:0-5921 GCA_035719405.1 Burkholderiaceae bacterium | reverse complement strand
GAGCACGGCTTTCCTGCCGGACTGCCAGTGGGCCTGTACCTCCTCGCCCACCTCGACGCTGCTAGCCTGTCCTCCTCGCCGAGTCAGTATGAAGAGCTCATCGTTCATTGCCTTCACGGCGTGCTTGGATTTCAGCACCTCTGCCTTGAGTTCATCCAGTTGTCCCGGCGTCGCCTTGCGATGCTGCTGCAGCCATTGCGCACGCAGCTGCACGCTGAGGAGGGTCAGTTTTGCCTTCGCGATGGTCTGTTCGCACCGGATCCGATGCTTCAACTCCCCGAAGCACAAGGAGATGCGGAGGGAATCACGGCGGAACTGGATCGCCGATCGATCGGCCTTGGAAAGCAACTCGCTCTTTGCCTCGGCGCAAACCGACGTTGCATCGTCAAAGGCAGCAGATACGGTGGCCAAGCGTTGATTTAGTTGTGAACCCGGGTCATCCCTCACGCCGAGCGTCGAACGGATCGCATTGATCGTGTCGGTCAATCGGACAGCCTCCTGGCGGGCGCGGAACAGCTTGGAAAGCACCACGAAACTGCTCGAGATTTCTCGCCCGATGTGCTGCAATCGCTTCAGGCTCCTCGCGAAGTAGTCCACGGCTATTCGTGACATGCCGCCGCGAAACCCTTCGAGCGAGTTGAGCGCGGGGCCGTATGACTGCAGGGCTCGGGTGGCGCGGGCGGAGAGGGCGGACGCGACGGTCGGCCGACGATTGGAAGGAGCCCGCGCAAGATCACGAATTGCGTCGGAAAGAATGTCCTTCATGTCGCTTGCATGCCGCAATTCGCCGGCAAGCACTTCGAGGTGCATTCGTTCGACGCAGAGCTGATCGGCAGCATCTGACGGCACATCGGGCGGGAGGGCGATTGTCGAGCGAAGCTTGGCTTCAATATCGTCAACGACCCTTCGCCCCAGCCGTGAGAGAGGCCGATCTTCATCGTCACTTTGAGAGGTGCTGGCCGTTGATGACGCGTCACCCTCGGGCATGGGATCGCCGATCAGAAGTTGACCTGTGATGGCGAGCAGCTCCGCAGCCCGCTCCAGCAATTCCGGGACTTCCCCTGCGGCGTTCCAGCGACAGTCCTTCAGTTGTTCTATCTCCAGGCGCGCGGCACTCGCCAGATTATCGAGACGGAGCGCGCCGCACGCGTGCGCGAGTTCTTCCAGATTGTCGGCCCAGGGGATTTGTACCTTGCGCTTCGCCTTTAATGCGTCGATCGCGGCAAGGGAGAGATTGTCCGCGCGCACAAGAAACTCATGCGGAGTCTTTGCATCGTGCTGAAGTGCCGAGATGGTGGCTTGCAGAGCGGTGAACGGCGCCGACATGCCGACGGGATCGAATCCTGGATCGATTTGCAGTTGCAGAGCGGTCGCCTCGCGAAGCATGAGCAACACTTGCTTGTAGTGCTTGGCCATTTCCGCCGCTGCCGCAGCGTTGCCTCCAGCCCCCTGGTCCAATTGATGCAGGATTTGTATGAACGCCGCGACGAGGTCCGCGTGCATCGAATCCAGGCGGCTTTGCTGCTCGACCTGTAGCGCCTGCTGGTCCTCGTGCGTCTGAATGGAAGCGTCCTCGGGTTGGGGTTCGAGCGCGAGCGTATGTGCCAGCTTTCCGCTCATGGCGTCAATGTCTTCTTCGCGGAGCGCTTTCCCCGTCGAGGAGGAGGCTTCCGTTCCGACCGCTGGCGCAGCCATCGCCGGCAGGCATGGCTCGTCCGCGCCAGCGAGCGCCGCCTTCAGCGCCAAGGCGCACTGGACCAGCCTCTCGTTTTCAGCGTATAGCGGGTGCCACCAGTCTTCAGCGATTTGCGCCCGTCGAGGGGATTCAGTGGCGGGGTGCGACTGGGGGGATGACTGCGCCCCGGTAGGTGGCGGGGCGGGTAATAAGCGCCGGCTCGAGTCCTTGACGCGAAGCACCTCAGTTCGGACTCTCGCCCGGATAATTAGGCCTTGGATGGACGAAACGATGTGTCGGAGTTCCAACTCGAAGGCATTTATCGGCTGCCCGGTCAGCGGAATGGCGCGAAGCTCTTCCGAGCGACAGCGTTGCAGGGCGCTGTCCAAATGGCGCTGTAGCCGTCTCTGCGATGATATGAGGCACCAGGGGTCGAAGGCACGCACAGTTTGTGCGCGCTTCAGCGTCCAGATGGCGAGTGTCACGTCGTGATGGATCATCTGACGTTGTGCCTCGGCCGCGGCTTCGGCCCGCAGGCCGTCGATCTGGGCCACCTCGGTGTCAGAAAGTCCGGCACGTCGGCCTGCCACCGCAATTTCACCGTAGTGACCTGCTGCAAGTTGCCACGCCTCGGCCGAGATCTTGAACCGGTGTGCGATCTTGATCAGTCCGACGAATGCAGACTTGACATTGTCGGGATGGGGTATGAATGGTTCGCGGAAGGTTGCGTGTGACGCCGACGGCGTCATATCGGCGGCTCCCTGGCGGACGAGGTCGGCATCCCCACGCAACTCCGACACTTGCAGTGGCGTTGCTGCGTCAGCAGCTCTCCGGGAGAAGTTCAGCCTCCCTTGACTGCCGTTCGAGGAATCAAGCTGGTCAAGCCCAAAAGTCCTTTCATCATCGTCATCGAGTTCACGGAGTTCGCACACAGCGGAGGGGTTCATGTATCCCGCTTGCGGGCTGTAGTCCGGGGCGTCGGCTGCAGTCGTGGCAGTCGCGCTCGGGTGAGCCGGCGCTGTTGCCTGCGGAAAGACACGCCGAGGCATGACCGCCGATGGTGTGCGAATGATGGGGCGAAATGGGTCAGGCCGCGAAGGCATGCCGTGCGGCGGGCGAAGGCCGGCGGGGGTCGGGCCGTGCGGGGCAGGTGCAGGCGCGTGCCTGTCTTCGCCGAAAGGCTGGGCTTGCGTGTTGGAAGTTGTCTCGCGGGGGGGAGGGGGAACATCGACGTTCTCCAATAGGATCCAGCTCAATGCGCCGCAGCAGGATCTGAAGCCGCTTATTGCCTGCGTGATCGCCGCTGGCCGCCGCGGCTGCTGCCGGCACTCCTGCCGGTATCCGCAGACGATTTCCCAGACGACGAGGAGGCTGTGGGCTCGGCCGCGGCGCTTGTACGTGTCGCCTGGCTGTTCATGAGATCCGCTTCGAGTGATGCAATTTTCTTTTCGAGTTCTGCCAATTTGGCGAGCAGTGAGAGTCCAATGTCGAGATGGGAATCGATGGCCTTACCCCACCGCGCCCGGTAATTTTCGCTCGGACTTACCTTAAGCTGTGTCTGCAGGCGCTTCCAGAGGAGGAGGCCGCTGTTCATCCGCTTCACGCGATCCTTGGTCTTGGAAAGGTCGGGCTTGAGTAGCAGTAATTCTCTTGTCAATTTCTCAATCAATTGGCTCGTCAACGTTTTCTGCTGCGTCTCCAGGGTATTGAAGTGCCTTTCCAGAATGCCATCGACCCTGCTGACGAAAATCCCGGCGAGGGCAATCTGCTTTTCGCGGTCAATGCGCATCTCGAGATCTCCGAAGACACCCCTTGCCCTCGTCCTTTCAGACTCCCCACGTTCCGATTGGGGGTTGGAGGCGGACATGTCGTCCAAGCGGCTCCATTCGGCCACACAGGCCTCGCGCGCACGCTTGAAAGCATTCTCGACGGCGGAAACAGCCCTTTTTTGACTCGCGCCATCGCGATTGCCTGCCGCGTTACGGGACTCGATGGCTTCCTGTCGAGCCCTGAACAGCCTGGACAGAACGCGAAGCACCTGCCTCATCTCCTCGCCGATGCGTTCGGATTGCTGCCAGGTCGCCTTGTTTCGGTGCAAGAGCGCTTGCATATCTTCGCTGCTGTCCTCGAGCGCGGCGAAGATGGGCGCATAGACCGTGGCGGCGTTTCGGGCGCGTTCGGCAAGAGCGGTGGCGATGCCCGATCTTTCCTTGATGCCAGCGTTCGCCAGCTGGCGCGATGCGTCGAGAGCAATGTCGACGAGGTCGGCGCATTGACTGGCAGTGGCCGCAAGTGCCTGCACATAGAGGATTCCGGCGCGAAGGCGATCGGCCTCCGTCTTTGGTGCGTCAGAAGGCAGAACGATCGCGTGTCGAGCTCTTTCTTCCAATTCCTTCGCAATCCTTCGGCCGAGGCCGGTGAGATGGCGCAGTGAGTCCTCGTCGGCGCCGGAAGAAGAGGCTTGAGACGACGGCTCTGCTTCTGACAAGGGATCCCCGTTGAGCAAAGTCGCCACTTCGCCAATGCTTGTGAGTCCCTGGTTCATGAGGTCGGTGAAGTGCGGATGGGCGTTTTTCGCGATAAGGTCGAGATCCAGGAACTCCAGATTGGCTGCATGGACGAGTTCGTTACCGCGTAGCTCCAGACACTTTGCGGCGAACGCCCGCAAGTGCGGCGCCCAATCATCGTGAATGGCTTTCGCGGCATGAAGGGCGTCGGCCGCTGCAATCCGCAAGCCGTCGGCACGGGCGAGAACCATCCCCTGGGTGCTGGGGTCTTCCATCAGCGCGGAGACGGCTGCCATGATCGCGATGAACGGTGCAGCCATCGCGTCCGGGTCGAATTTCGCATCGGTCAGCCCTTGCAGCACGTTGGGGTCGCGCAGCCTGGAAAGGACTTCGTCGCAGTGCCGGAGGAGTTCGGGCGATGCCGCCTCGCCTGTGGGAGCGGCCGACTCCAATTCGAGAAGAAGCGCTTTGAAGTCTGCGGCGAGCCCGGAGCTCAAGGCCTCGCGCCTGCGCTGCAGCTCCAGCTCCAGCTCCAGCTCAACCTGTGGGTCGGGCTCTACAGCCTCCTCGACAGCAGGTTCCGTCTCGGATGTCAGGGCCAACGCCTCGAGATCAAGCCGGCATTGCTCCTGTGCCTGTGCCTGTGCCTGTGCTTGTGCTTGTGCTTGTGCTTGTGCTTGTGCTTGTGCTTGTGCTTGTGCTTGTGCTTGTGCTTGCGCGGCGTGTTCCACATTGGCGGCGGACGACTCAGTCGCTTCAGCGGCCAACCCGCGATCGCCGACGGCCGCGACGGCAGACGTTTCTGTGTGCGTCGCTGGCGCGAGCGCCTCCGTCAACTGCTCCGCAAGAGCTTCGAAATCTTCATGAATGGCTGCCGAGGTGGACGCTTCGGGCGGCGTTATGTCTTGGCCCGCAAGGGCTGATTTCAAGGAAGCCGTCAACTCGATCATCCGTTCGTTTTCGGCCCAAAGGTCCAGGAGCCAGCTCGGGGCGGTTCCGCCAGTGCCGTGCCCTCGTTGCTGCATGCCCCGTTGCCTTTCCTCCCTTCTCGGTTCCTGCAATCTCTCGCCCGCCATTTCTATGATGCGGCGGATGGACGATTCGATGTAACGCAATTCCCGATCGAAGCCATTGATTGGATGGTCGGCCAATGGCATGGCGTGAAGCCCGGCGGAGCGGCAGCCTTGCAGGGCCTTGAGCAGAGAATCGTGCAGCAGCCGGTGAGCCATTCGGATGGATTCGAGGCCGTGTCTTCTTCGGGTGGTCTGCATGCGCTTGACCAGGCGGACGATCTGCGTCAGGTCTTGCTGGATGATCTGCCGCTGCGCCTGCGCGGCGCATTTCGCGCGCAAGGTGTCGATCTCAACCACCTCGTCGTCGGCAAGTCCGGCGCGCCGCGCCGCTGCGACAAGCTCGCGGTAGTGGCTTGCGGCCATTCGCCACGTCCCGGCCGAGGTTCTGAAGCGGGTGGCAACGCGGACCAGGCCTGCAAAGCCTGACTGGATGTTCTCCTGGTCTGGAACGAAGGCGTGCGTGAAGGCTTGATCTGTCGTCGACGGTGTGGAATCCTCTGCATCCTTGCGCATGTGGTCTGCGTGTTCACGCAACTCGTTCACCTCGGTGGGCGACTCTGCCATGACCGCCTTGTTCATGAAGGCGAGGAGCAGTTGCGTTTCGTCCGAAGGCCGTTTGTCTGCAATGACATCGAGGAAGTCGTCATCGTCATCGTCATCGTCATC
>DASTGE010000791.1:0-5942 GCA_035719405.1 Burkholderiaceae bacterium | reverse complement strand
ATCCATGTAGCCCGCGAAGCGTGTGGCTGCCGGATCTCCGGAAAGGGCTGGCTGGCTGTCGGCGCTATATCGGAACCCTCGCGACTGCGGCCAGAACGCCCAGACGAGCGCGACCAGGAACGCAGCGACTGCGACATGGGGCCCTTTGATGCGGCTCTGCCACCGCTGAATCGGCGCTGGACTTCCCCGGGGCGCTTCGATCGATTGCGCTGGCCCAGATTGGAGGCGCTCTGCAAAGAATTCAGAAGGTGCTTGGTCGTTGCTCACGGACGATCCTTCATGCGGGATAAGCAGTCACTGCCGAGGGATGTAGGGAGTAACTCCCGCTGGGGCAGCTACTGCAGATGGCGTCTGCATTTGAGTTGCTGCCTGCTGCTGCGCGGCTTGTTGGGCGGCAAACTGAGCTTGTGTTTGGGGCGAAGTCGCGAGCGGCGCAGTGGCTCTCGCGCTCGCTTCTATCGCTTCGCTCGTTGGAGTCTTTCCTGTCACCTCATCCGTGCTCAGCACCAATGCCAGAAAGCGGATTCCGATCGTGGTGGTTGCCGGCACCAACACTTGCTTGACAGACTCGGCAGCGGCGTCCTGGGCTAGCACTGTCGCGGCCTGTTGGGCCATGCCTCCCACTATCGTTCCGCCAACGGCCTTCGCGCTTGCGGATTCCGGCGCTGTCACGACCACACCACCGAGCGGCGAAACCACTGCTTGGGTGCCGGATTGCTCGTACAACTGGCCTGCTTTCGCAAGTCCCCTGGCCAAAGCTGGCACTAAGATGCGGCTGAAGTAGCGGTTGTTGACCTCGCCTGAAAGGGTGCTACGCATCGTTATTTCGTCGACCGCCTTGGCGGTGACCTTGTACGTGCGGCCGCGCCAGCTCATGGCGTTGAACGTCATATCGACCGAATTGCCCATCCTCTTGTAACCGGGCGCGAATAGACGAGCTCCGGCGTAGGGTCCTGCGGGGATGTACGCCTCCACCACCGAACTCTCATCCGTGTCGATATTCGTGCGCAGCGTGGCCGGCACCAGGTCGTAGCCACTCACGATCGTTTCGCCCAATAGATCCTCGTGCCCCTTCACAGGCGTGCCTGCCGGCGACTGCGGATGGGTGAGCGATGCCGCATAGTCCTTCGCATCCTTCGCGACCACCGCTGTGCCATGAGGCTGCGCGGTCCAGTTCGTCATGAGACCCTGGACGTGTTGCTCCAAGAACTTGTTGTGCTCCGGATCGACAGCGGTTGGCCGGGCTCTGCTCGGCTCCTGTGCCGGAGCTGATGGGGGTTCGGGTGGAGGCGACGCACTTGCCATCGGTGCCGGAGCTGCCTCTTGTGGTACGCCAGCCTTAACGGCGCCCGAGCGCATCGACGGTACAGAGATGTAGGTTTCTCCGACTCCCTCCGCGTGCGCCGCGTTCTTTCGGTTGTAGCCTTCGAGAACCTGCTGATAGTGCTCTGATTCCTCGCTCGGGGCTCCACGGCCTGCCAGGCGAACTGCAGCAATGTCCGATGACTTGGCGACGCCACCCTGCCAATACGTGTAGCCCAAATAGCCAAGGCCTGCGACCACAAGGACGACCGCGATTGCGACGACGAAGCCATGGCGGCCGATATCTGCTTGAACTTTCACCATGGAGCGCTCACTGAAGGTCGACTTGGAACGTCACAGACCGGCCTGCCCTAGACAGCGTGACGTACGGTGTCGGGGGCAGGCGGTAGATGTGGGTGCCGTCGCTCGCGGATAGCGTGCTGTCGAAGGCCGTCTGTATGGCGAGATCTGTTCGAACAAAGAGGGAGTTCGCGAACTGCCAGACCTCCGTACGAGGAGGGACTTCGCCGCTGAGCTTGAGACGTGTCGCTGCTTGAGGAGGAAGCCCGTCGAGGAACGCTTGCATCGTCTCGTCATACAGCCCGATCTTCGATTCCCCGACGAGAGGCGATTTCGCCCAGGGACTGCGCCCGGGGATCCGCAGATCCAAGCGGTAGTCCACCTCGCGCACTCTGGTCTTCGTGTCGGGTTCCCCCGAAGACAGCTTCACCACGACGGGCGTGGGATGACCGGATAGAAAGACGGTCAGGTTGGCTTCTTCGTAGGGCGACAGCATCGAAATGACCACAGACGGTGTCCCTTCGAGCCACTCAGCAACTGCGACGTTGGTATTCGAGACGCGCGGTGCTGCAGCGAGCGGCCATGGGGTGCCGGTGGCATCAAGGAAGACGATCGTGCCGCTTTCGCCTGGCAGTGCACGCAGAATGGGCAGCGCGGTACCCGGAGAAAGGTCTACCGATTCCGACCGAATGCGAGGCGAGGTGCGAACTGGCCTGTACGCCTTTGCCTTTCGACTGGAGTCGAAATGGCCACGCAGCTTTCGGATGTCTTCGTCAGAGAGCGGAGACACCAGTGTGCGCGCGCGCTGATAGTCGCTGGGCGGTGCCAGCGGTGGTAGCGGCACCACTCCGTCTTGACTGGATGCCTTGGCCGCGCTAGGTGCTTGACCGGGGACCGCATAGCTCGAGGCGTCGTAGGAGGTGCGCGGGAATACGGACTGCATGCGCGCCTGTTGGGCAGCGGCAGGCGGCGCTGGAAAGCGGGCATCGACGGCCGGCGCCCATGGCGGGGACGATGCGCTCGGTGTTGGCACAGGGGGCTGCGTTGCGGGCTGACTCGCGCCTCCGCCCTGTTGCTGGGGGGCAGCGATGGCGAGGCAGCTGGCGAGCGACGCGGCAAGCACAACAGCGCGACTCTGAATGGGCGTGTTTATCGAAGACCCCTCAGTTGGGCTTGGTGATGAGCTGGCTCACGTCGATCCCTTCGATGTTGTCGAGGGTCGATGTCCTCGCTACTCGGACGGTCGCCTTGAAGCGCTGTGACGGCATTTCAGAGGTCTGCCCGGCGAACTTCAGCTCAATGGGCGCCTCCACGTACCAGGTGTACCTGCCGTCCTCGATACCCTCTTTTACGAGCACGCCCGTACCCGTGGTGATGGACATGTTCATGCGGCGCGTGCGCACCGTTTCGAGGATCCCCGATTGTTGGAGCGCCTGAAGGTAGGACTTGAAGCCCTCTGCGTCGTATCGATACCGCACGCCTTCAAGCTCGCTGCGCCAGTTGTTGAAGTCGAGCGTGAAAGACTGGTTGAGGGTGTCTTTCGCGTACTGGATGGCATCGGCGGGCTTCCTGTAGGGGCGACCGAGAGGGATCATCGGGAACAGGCGTCCGTTGTCCGAGGCGAAGTACTCGCGGACCGGATGGACTGCGAACCAGACCAACCCAAAATTGACGATCACCGAGATTGCGAGCGCGAACCCCAGAATGAAGTTCAGCATCACGGAGCTGCGCGCAAGCCAGTTGAGAAGGCGGCGCGCCCGATCAACCCGCACCGCCGGCAAAACGGTGTCCTTCGTTCCGTGCAGCCGGGCGGCAATAGCATCAAGGTCTTCCTCGAAGCCGTAGACGCCCTGGAGTGATGTTCCCTGGGGCTCACGATCGAGTTCCACTTCGTGGAACGGCTTTGCCGGCATGACCGCTTCTCCAATCGCCTTCATGGCTCCCTTTATACAGTCCGTATATAAGACATGATACGGAAATAATCTCATCAAGAAAAGCGCCGTGTGGTTGAGGAGGGCTGAGGGCGTAAATCCGTCGCGTAACGGAATGGGGAAAAGCGAAGCCCGGGACCAGCGGCTACTGACCCGGGCTTCTACCAGCGAAAAGTTCGTCTAGGAGCTAAAGGCTGGTAAGAAATGATAGCCGCTGACCAACAATGCAGACGTCGCCTACAGGGAACGTATCATGGTGGACGGGCTCGCCTGCTCCCGAAGGAAGGAAGCGCCCGTTATGCGCGCGGGCAAGGGCGACGGTCTCGAGAACGGAATTACGCGATTAAGCAGGAGGATGGGTGCGGAAGTAAAGCTCAAGCGCCTCGTCGATGATGTCGGATTCGGTGACGCGCCGACCCTCTGAATCGGAGCGATGGAAAGCATCCGATTTGAGGCGCTTTGCGAAACTCTTTCGCAGCCGAATCGTCTTGTTCTCCCGGGATCGGGAGTCGAGATCCGAGGCGAGGGGCGCAGCAGGCGGTGAGGGCTCCGGTGCCGACGGAGGTGAAGCCTTTCGCTTCGTGCGTTGAGCGGTGCTCATTAGCCAGCCACCTCCTTGCGCTTGGCGAAGTGCGTTGCCAGTTGGCAAACCATCGTGGTCTTGCCGAAACCGCTCTTGGCGCTCACGACCGCGTACTTCGTCGTAACAGTCATTTTCGCAGGTGAGTAAGTATGTATGTATGTAATTGCGCAATTGTCGCCAGAAACTCAGCAGAATGCAAAGCTCCCACCGAGGCTAGATATAGATAGGTTACACAGCGTGCTCGGTCTGAGGCTCTGCGAGCGCCGCCCGGAGCCAGCGCACAGTCAGGCGAAGGTTGCGGAGTGAGTAGGGCGGATAACCAGCCCGTGGGCCCCGTGGACCAGAGCGAAGGTTAGCGATGTGAGTGAGAGAAAAGCCGAGCGCGGCAAGCGCCTTGTCGTCGTCGCATCGCAGGCAGACGTCGGCCGCAAGCGCCAGGCGCAAGGCAGCCTCTGCCCGTCGCAACTCATCACGCAGTGAACTGCTCCCGGACGGCAAGTCCGTCTTCTCCGCGCTCTCGCGATTTTCCTGGTCGGCGATCAACGCTCCGACGGTGGCGCCCTGCACACATTCGCTATGAGGTCTCACGTACTCGTGTCTCCTTGATCGACTTGCCTTACGGTCTTTCACAGTGCTGCCGTCCTCACCTCTCAGGCGACGCAGGTCACCAACGTCGCCTGCAGTGCTGCGTTAGCGTTGGACCAATCTGAGACGCGAACAAGGTAGGAAGCGTCTTGCTCGTCGTGCGTTTTGTGACGGCACCTGTGGGTGTCGATCTGGGCCGCCCGGGGCGAGTACTGGGTCGCCATGATGCCGTCGAGGGACCAGAAGACATCGAACAAGGCCGTCGCCGTTCACGGTTAAGTTGATCATTCGACTTGTAGAGGCTGAACATCACCGGGCGCGTGTCAGCAGCGTCGTCCAGCTCGCTGGCGCGGAATTGCCGGGTCGGTCGGCCATGGCGCAGGCCCGAAAGCCTCGACCGCCCGCCAAGTCTCGAAGAACGCGGGGGTCCCACTGGTCGGCTCGAACGACGACGACAGGAGGATGAGTAAGGCGGTAAGGTGTGTTTCCTGCCCCCGTTTCCTTGATCGTCGGCGCTTCGCTCGCATCGCGTCATTTTTCATTTGGCATAACGCATAATGTTATATAGCATACACTGAATATCTTAAAAAGATAGTCAGTATCACATAAAGATACTAAGGACAAGAATCTGCGCCACTCCAGGCGCTGGCGGTGGCCATAGGCAACAATTGCGTTGGAACTTCTCAGCTGTTCGAATGCAAGATCAGGAAAAAGCCACCGCTGCCGTCTCTGACGTGGACTCCAAGCCCGCTGCTCTCCAGCGAGCCTTCGCGCAAGCTTTAGGGCGCGAGTTGGATAGGATCGGCTACCCAGCGCCGCCTGCTCGTACAAACCAGCTGTCGCAAGACCTTGGCTTAGGTCGTATGCAGGCGTATCGCATCATTCGCGGCGACAATCTGCCCACACTGAAAGCGCTGCTGAAGCTACAGAAGTTGGGCGTATCGCTAGATACCGTGCTTAGTCAGGTGGATGACGAGCCTGGGGGTGAGGCAGAGATATCTGTGTCACCACCCAGATGGAGGTCGAAGCTTGGTCCTAGGATCTTCATGCTCATGGCGCTGCACTCGATGTGCCAGCCGGGGCGCCCTTCGCCCCACGGACTGGGCCAGAACACCGCGCCGTCATCCGGCACGCGCGCTTTCCAGAGCGCAAAGTCGGCGACGGATTCCTTGTCGTATTCGTCGCTACTCACGCGCTCGCCGGCGCGCATTTCTTCGAAGTTCAATTTCACGAGCAGATCG
>DASTGE010000790.1:0-2171 GCA_035719405.1 Burkholderiaceae bacterium | reverse complement strand
CATGCGTCGCCTGAGGAAGTGCGGTCGCGCCTCGATGTGCGGCACGAGTTGATGGCACCGAACGGTTATCTGCATGCCGGCAGCATCGTCACTCTCGCCGATACGTCGTGCGGTTATGGCTGCGTCGCCAATCTTCCGGATGGCGCAGTGGGCTTCACGACCATCGAGCTGAAGTCGAATCACCTCGGCACGGCTCGCGACGGGAGGCTGGAATGCGTGGCAAGGCCTGAGCACCTTGGACGCACGACGCAGGTGTGGGCAGCGACCGTGACGCATCCCGACAGCGGCAAGACGATCGCGCTGTTCAGGTGTACGCAGATGGTGCTGTACGGCAAGGCCTGAGCGCGTGGTGCTCGCCCTGCGCTACGCGTGGGCCTTGCCCGCAACACTTGTCGGCGCGCTCGCCGGGATGCTGGCGCTGGGCCTTGGCGCTCGTGGGCGCATCGTCGCAGGCACGGCGGAGATCGGGGGCGGGCGGCTCGCGAGCTTACTGCGCGTGCTGCCCGCACGCTTCAGGTTCGAGGCCATCACCCTCGGGCATGTGATCGTCGGTATAGACCATCGCGCGCTGGCGCGGCATCGCGACCATGAGCGAGTCCATGTGCGGCAGTACGAGCGCTGGGGTTTGTTGTTCTTCCCGCTGTATTTCGGTTCGAGCCTCTGGCAGTTGATGCGCGGACGCGATCCCTATTTGGACAATTGCTTTGAGCGCGAGGCGTTCGCGGTGGAGGAGGAGCAAGCGTAGCTGACAAACTCACTCTCGAGCGAAGCGGGAGAGGGGGCAAGACAACCTACGCGGCGCCGATGTTCGGCACGAAGCCGTGCGCCGCCTTCGACAGCGAGGCGGGGTGCTTCTGCACGAAGTCCAGCATCCGCTCGATGCAGCCTTGCGCCTGGCTGCGCACCTGCTCCGGCACATGGACCTCACCCGTGCCCAGTTGCAGGCATTCGACGACCCCTTGCATCGCGTTCATCGCCATCCAAGGGCAGTGCGCGCAGCTCTTGCACGTCGCGCTGTTGCCCGCGGTCGGCGCCTCGATCAGCGTCTTGTCCGGCGCGAGTTGGCGCATGCGGTGCAGGATGCCGTTGTCGGTGGCGACAATGTATTCCTTCGCATCGCTCTCGACGACCGCCTTCAGCAGCTGTGAGGTGGAGCCCACCACATGGGCTTGCCTCACCACGCTCTCCGGCGACTCGGGGTGGACGAGGATCAGTGCATCCGGATGCTCTTGCCGGAGCATGTCGAGTTCGAGGCCCTTGAACTCGTCGTGCACGATGCAGGCGCCGTTCCACAGCACCATGTCGGCGCCGGTCTGCTGCTGGATGTAGCGCCCGAGGTGGCGGTCGGGCGCCCACAGGATCTTCTCGCCCTGGCGCTTCAGGTGCTCGACGATCGCCAGCGCACACGAGCTGGTCACCATCCAGTCGGCGCGTGCCTTCACCGCGGCGCTCGTATTCGCGTAGACCACCACTGTCCGGTCGGGATGCGCGTCGCAGAAGTGGGCGAAGTCCTCCGGCGGGCAGCCGAGGTCGAGCGAGCAGGTGGCGCCCAGGTCGGGCATCAGTACCCGCTTCTCGGGCGAAAGGATCTTTGCCGTCTCGCCCATGAAGCGCACGCCGGCAACGACCAGCGTCCTGCTTTCATGCATGCGGCCGAAGCGTGCCATCTCCAAAGAGTCGGCCACGCAGCCTCCCGTTTCGAGCGCGAGATCCTGCAGGTCACCGTCGACGTAATAGTGCGCCACCAGCACCGCGTCGTGCTGCTTCAGAAGTTCGGCGGCGCGCGCCTTCCACTCCTCGCGCTCGCGCGGGGTGAGGACGGGTGGAACTTTGGCCCAGGCATGTGCAGTACAGCTGGCGCCGGTGGCGTCCTGACGGGTGTAGTCAAAAAGGACCTGCGGGGTGGCTTCGCTCATGACGGGACAGTTGCGGGCAGTCGCGCTGCGATCAAGCTGAAGAATGACGAGGGGTAAGCAATGGTAGCGCCGGGCGCATTCACGACAGGCGTGGGGGACATGCAGAAAGTCGAATCGACGGCAGCAAGCGAGGACTTCCCCGTCCGCCTAAGATGATCCACTTTCGCGCAAGTTCCCTCCGACCATGAGCACCTCCACTGTGCGCGCCGCCCCGCCACAGCCCTTTCGCCAGGACGCAGCGACCATCGGCCTGAT
>DASTGE010000789.1:0-3797 GCA_035719405.1 Burkholderiaceae bacterium | reverse complement strand
ACCCCCCTGCCGCCGCGCGGCTGATCGACGACCACCCCTCCACGTGTGCGGGGACGGCGGGGCACCTGAGCCAGGTCGAATTTCCAAGGCTCCACCTTTCTCAGCGCCTCTTGCCCATCGGATTGCGCGGTTCGGTCTGTCGAAGTACCTTCTCTCCGTTGCCGCTTGACCGGCTCCTCGGTAGACGTCGAATCCCGGCCGCGACGAGAGCAGCCGATCCTGTAGCCTCGATCCACGTTCTTGAGCTCTTGCAAGCGACCTAGGGCAGCCAACGGTCCGCCGCTCGAGAAGGGGGCACACGTCGACAGACATGAATCGAGCAGCATCTTGGCTTCGGCCTTCTCCTGTGGGGGCGCGTCATCACGCTGCATTGCCAGCCATTCTGCCAACCCTCCGATTCCCCTTTCCAAGAGCGCGATGGCAATTCGCAACGCGGCAGACATATGCGCATAATTGGTGCGCTGTGGATATGCCGCGTCTTCCAGAAGGAAATCCATCAACGACTGGTCGTCGGGGGGAAGCAGTTGACGCGGTGTGGTGCCGGATCTGCTGAAAATATCGAATTCGTCCGCCCCGATCTCGGGATCATCGTATCCATTCTCCACCAGCGCGTTCAATGCCTCACTCAGCTTGCCACGCAACCATGCGTCGTCGCCGAAGTTGTTCACCTCATCGTGCGCGATCTTCCGTTCATCCGCGTCGCTGCTTTCGAAGCGACGAAGAAAAGCTCTCAATGTTGCATCCCGGTCGGCATCCAGCATCGCCTTCGTGAACCGCCGCAACTCGAGAGCGCCCACTGGACTGCCACCGCACCGCCCCCGATATACGCTGTCGATCAGAATGGCGTCGTCCTTCCGGTTCCGGAACCACTGCACTGCCCCGGTTCGCATCCTGCCGCCTGTCACGTCAGCCGTCCCAGCCTCGGATTCGCGAGACTGGGTATCCCCCGGCATTCTACGACGAACGACACCGGGCTGCATACCAATACTTGGAGCGGCAACGTAAGACAGCACTCCCTTTATCCGAATACGCCATGCAGGGTCGATGCCAGCATCTTCCTGCAGCGCATCGATCGCAGCAAAGTCCCTATTTCCTGGGGGCCCGAACTTTTCCACCAACAGCTTGCGCGCCAACTCGGCGCGCCCGTCCTTGTGCATCGCAAGCCACCCGGTCAGTCCTCCGTAGCCCTCCAGCAGAAGAGTGCTGCTGAATCGAACGAGGGATGCACAGCTATGGGACACTTCCGCCTTCGCTATCAGTGCACGCTCGTGCGCAGGCAATGACGTGCGCAGCCGCATCGAATCGAGCAAAGCCGGCAGCGGTATTGCGCTGCCTGAACGCTCCGCATTGCGCTCTTCTGCCGGTATGTGGCGAAGGATCGTCAGAGCCGACTTAAATTGGTGAGCTTTCAGACGGTCTTCGTGCGAGTCGCCGAAGCGTTCAAGAAACGCGGCCACCTCCTCCTTTTTTTCCTGCCATTCGTCGCCTTGCAAATCTTCAGAACGCTTGAGGAAGGCACTCAGGCTGTCGTTCGGGTCGGCATTGGCGAGTGAAGTTGCGAAGTCGCGCAACTGCTTCCTTGCGGTCAATTCCAAGCGCCGTGAAGCGCCCAATGCCTCCATTGCCGCAATCAACACATGGTTGATCAGCGCATCGTCTTCCAGACGATTGCGGTGCCATTGGCCCACATGCTCAGGCGACATTGCCATTGGATTGGCTTGCGCAGGAAAATCGTCCTTCTCCTTGTGCAACGCATGGACGGCTTCGGTCGGCGTCATTCGCTGTGGGAAAGGCTCTTGCCGTGCGTCTGACACAGCTTCGTCACAGGTTTGCTCGCGCTCGTCCGCCGCGCAGCCGCTCATTCCATCGCTCGGCACGATCAGGTCCGGTGCAACGCCCGCACTTCTCTGAAGGCTCTGAATCGCCGCCAGCGCCTCCCGCTCCCGTGTGCCAAACTTCTCCGTCAGCAGGCTGCGCGCAAGTCCTTCCCGGCCATCCTTGTACATCCCAAGCCACCCACCGAGTCCGCCGTGGCCATCCAGCAGCAGTCTGCTGCTGAAGACAACAAGAGCCGGAATCGGTTTTCCACGCAATTCAACACTCTTTATCAAGTCCCGCTCATGCGGTGGCAGCAGGGTGCGCAACGTCGCGTGGTCGGGCAGCGGGGTCGCCGATCCAGAGGTGCTCGCATGATCGTCCCCCGACTCCGCCAGGAACTCCAGCCCCGAAGCCAGGCAGCTCCCCTGACGCCGCCCGTACTTGTCGCCACTCCTGAAGGGCCGCAGGTACTCGTCGAGCTGAGCAACGGGATCCAGTCCTTCTTCGGTCGCCCAACGGTCCTGTCTATCCTTTGAAATCCGCAATCGTCTTATGAAGGCACCCAGGCTGTCAGTGGCGTCCTTCTCCACAAGCGCCTTGGTGAAATTACGCAATACCATCGCGTGGGTGCGACGCGTGGAAACGGACGCTGCTCTCACCTCCTGCCTGTTCGTCAACACATGGGCGATCAGTGCTTCATCCTCCAGCCGGTTCAAGAATCGGGTCCGTTCCTGCGCAGGCGATGTCATCGTACCGCGGGCGGTGCTGTCTTGAGGGCGGCGATCCGGGTCTTGAGGGGTGACGGACGGCGGCAATGGCAGGGCCGCCCGCCTGTTTGCACGCGCTTCCCGCCGGTTCGCCATGCCTTCACCGGAGTCCTGGCAGGACGACGACGAGCGAGCGGTCAACCCCGCAAGCCGTACGTCGCCCTGCATTTCGGTACGCCTGCGTCTGGGAGGCGGTTCCTGTGGATCTGGCCCAGGCATGTTCGTTCCAGTGTGGCCTTGCGTGCGATCGAGTGGTTTCATGTGTTCAGTCCTCCGCCATGGCGCGTCCTGCCTTGCATCCAATTTCGAGTCGAGCGCGCGTCATCACGGCAATCTTGTTCAGCTTCGCCCTGTATCAATTCCTGAAGTCCCTGCGTCCGGCTCCTGTTCTTCCTTGACCTCGGCAAATGTCGAAGAATGCTCCGGTGCACACTCCGCCTTGAAGTGTTCGAGGAATGCATCCCCGTAGTCGACAAGCACCTGCACCTCGTCGCGCTTGTCGTCGAACAGATTGTCCAGCGCCACCATCGCGACCAGGCTTTCACGAGAATGCTTGCCCTGGTTGTCGAACAACCCCACCGAAAAGTCGATGAAGATCGCATTGATGCGTCCCGTGTCGTAGGCCGGCTCCCCGGCGCCGGGCTTCAGCGCAGTGTTCGCGAAGGCCAGGCTGTTGGTCGCGCCTTTTCCAGAGTAAGTCACCCGCCCCCGCGGTGCACAGGTATCGATCGCGTACAGCGCGTAATCGGGGTGATCAGACTCCGTGCGCGCCAAATCATCGTCGTTGTCGACGAGCGCGCCCATGTAGAAGCCAAGAATGCGGCCATTTGACAGAGTTGGAAGGTCAGACTGTCGCGCGGGCCTGCGTACGAACAGGCCATACTGCCCGACCAAAACGTGCTCGTGGGCCAGCACATCCTCCTTCCGCAGCAGGCGCGGCTGGCAGCGCGCAAGACCTGGCCTCTCCTGCATGAGCCGATTCAGTTCCCGGCGCGCGTCTTCCTCCAGCTGCTCGATCAAGCCCGAAAGGTCGCCCGATTCGATCCGCAGCCGATCGTCCGTCTTGGCCAATTGACGGAAGTAGCTGCGAAAGCCATTGCCCAGCCGAACGTCCCTGATCTGCACCTTGGGATCGCACTTGCCGTCGGAGCCCGCATACCGAGGATGTACGCGCCGCAGAGGATCGGCCGGATCCCGCAAGGGAAACTTATG
>DASTGE010000788.1:0-2768 GCA_035719405.1 Burkholderiaceae bacterium | reverse complement strand
CTCGTCGCGGACCTGCCGCTCGATCGCGACCTTGACGGTCTTGTCCATCTTGTCGCTGACGACGACGCCAGTGACGATTGCCTTGGTGGCCATTACACCGTCTCCTTCTCGCGCAGCGCCGTCTTGACGCGCGCCAGGTCGCGGCGCAGCGACTTGAGCTTGTGGGCGGCCTCGAGCTGCCCCATCGACTTCTGGATCCGCAGCCGGAACAGCTGGTCGTCGAGGTCCTTCTCGCGCTGCCTCAGCTCGTCCGCCCCCAGATCGCGGAATTCCCCGATCTTCATACCGCCTTCTCCTCAGCGAACCGCGTCGCGAACTTGGTCCTGATGGGGAGCTTGGCGGCCGCCAGGCGCAGCGCCTCGCGCGCCTCCTGCTCCGTTACCCCTTCCATCTCGAACATGATCCGGCCCGGGCGGACGACGCACACCCACTGCTCGGGGGCACCCTTGCCCTTGCCCATTCGCGTTTCCTGCGGCTTCTTGGTGATCGGCTTGTCCGGGAACACGCGCACCCAGATCTTGCCGCCGCGCTTGATGAAGCGGGTCATCGCAATACGGCTCGCCTCAATCTGGCGGTCCGTGATGTAGCCGCACTCCATGACCTTCAGTCCGTATTCGCCAAACGACAGCGAAGATCCGCGCCAGGCCTTGCCTCTGCGCTTGCCCTTCTGCTGCTTGCGAAACTTCACCTTCTTTGGCATCAACATAACGAAACCCTCAAAACCAGTGGTCAGTTGTCAGTGATCAGTGGTCAGTTTGTTCCTGCTTAAACTGGCCGTCGATCTATGCGTCCCGCAACTGGCCCTGGACAAATCACTAAAACTCACTCGGCACCAAATCACTGATCACTGACAACTGATCACTGACAACTGCCTTTTAAAACACTCCCGAGCCGGTCGCTGCGGGCTGCTGCCTGCGCTTCTGCTCGTAGATGTCGCCGCGATAGATCCACGTCTTGACGCCGATAACGCCGTACGTGGTCTCTGCCTCTGCGAATCCGTAATCGATATCCGCGCGAAGTGTATGCAGTGGCAAACGGCCCTGCAGATACCACTCCGAGCGCGCGATTTCATTGCCGTTCAATCGGCCTGAAACGCGAACCTTGATTCCCTTGCAGCCGAAACGGAGAGCGGAATCCACGCTCTTGCGCATCGCCCGGCGGAAGCTCACGCGCTTCTCGAGCTGCAGCGCGATATTTTCAGCCACGAGTTGCGAGTCAAGCTCCGGCTTGTTCACCTCGATGATGTCGATGAACACCTCGCGGTTGGTGCGCTTGCCGAGCTCGGTCTTCAGCTTCTCGATCTCCGCGCCCTTGCGCCCGATGACAATGCCGGGACGCGCAGTGCGGATGAGGAAGCGAAGCTTGTTGCCCGGGCGCTCGATTTCGACCGAGCTCACACCGGCAGCCTTCAGCTTGTCGCGCAGCTCTTGCTTGAGCTTCACGTCTTCAACCAGGAGCTTGTCGTAGTCGCGCTCACTGAACCAGCGCGAGCGCCATGGCTTGTTTACTCCCAGCCGGAATCCATAAGGGTGGACTTTCTGTCCCATGCTATTTTCCTCAAACTCCAGGCCTACTTAGCGGCCTTTTTCTTGGCCACCGGCTTCTTCGCCGGAGCCTTTTTCGCTGCCTTCTTGACAGCCGTTTTCTTCGCCGGCTTCGCGGCCGGTTCTTCCGCTCTGGTCACCAACTGCGTGCTGCCGCCGTCGCGCTCGGCCACCGACACGATGATGTGCGAAAGCCTGCGCTGGTAGCGATAAGCGCGTCCCATCGGAGCGGGGCGAATCCTCTTCATACGCGGACCGTCGTTCGCCAGAGCCTGCTTCACATACAGGTTGTCGACATCGAGATCGATGCCCTGCTCACCCGACACATACTTCGCGTTGTCTAACGCCGAGGTCAGCAGCTTGTGAATCACCGGGGCGATGCGCTTCTTGGTGAACCGCGCCGTCTCCAGCGCTTCCTGAACTCCCCGGCCCTTGATCAGGTCCAGCACGAGCCGCGCCTTCTGCGGCGAAATCCGCTGAAACCTTGCTTCGGCCCGGTATTCTTTTGTCTCGACTGCCATTGTTCTCGTCCTCAAAACTCAGCTAACTGAGCCGCTTTTACTTGCCCGCCGGCTTGGCCGCAGCCTCTGCCGCCTTCGAGCCGCCGGTGTGCCCCTTGAACGTGCGCGTCGGAGCAAACTCGCCCAGCTTGTGTCCCACCATGTTCTCGGTCACGTAAACCGGAACGAACTTCTTGCCGTTGTGCACTGCGATCGTGTGCCCCACAAACTCGGGGAAGATTGTCGAGCGCCGCGACCAGGTCTTTACGACCTTCTTGTCGTTGGCCGCGTTCAGCACCTCGATCTTGGTCGTGAGGTGCGCATCTACAAACGGGCCCTTTTTCGTCGAACGTGCCATATACCCTCAGCTCCTCTACTTCGCCCGGCGGCTGACGATGAATGCATCGGTCCGCTTGTTGTTGCGTGTCTTGTATCCGCGTGTCGGCTGGCCCCACGGAGTCACAGGGTGACGTCCGCCAGAGGTCTTGCCTTCACCGCCGCCATGCGGGTGATCGACAGGATTCATGGTGACGCCGCGGTTCGTCGGACGGATGCCCATCCAGCGCTTGCGGCCCGCCTTGCCGATCGAAATGTTTTCGTGATCGGTGTTACCCACCTGGCCAACGGTAGCGAGGCACTCGACGAGCACTTTGCGGGTCTCGCCGGAAGGCAGCTTCAGGAGTGCGTAATCGCCTTCCTTTGCCACGAGCTGAGCCTGCGCACC
>DASTGE010000787.1:0-8425 GCA_035719405.1 Burkholderiaceae bacterium | reverse complement strand
TGGTGATCGACGAGGCGCAGAACCTGACGCTGTTCAGCCTGCAGCGGCTGCAGGCGTTGGCCGACGTCCACCAACGCGGCCGGCCCGTTTTGCATATCGTGCTGGTGGGGGAGTTCCCACCTTCACCCCTGGAGGATGCCCGGCATGAGGGTGTGCCAGTCGAAGCGCGGCGAACCGTCAAGCTCGGACCGCTGGACAGGCAGTTGACGCGCGAGTATGTGCTACACCGGCTCGCAAAGGCGGGCTGGACCGGGCCTCCGTTGTTCCCCGTTTCTGCCACGGACGCGGTGTTCGAGTGCAGCGGCGGCATTCCACGCCGGATCAACCGCCTGTGTGACCGCGTCCTGTTGCGGCTGTTCATGGAGCAGGGACACGAGGTCAGCGTGGGGCTGGTCCGAATGGTGCACGACATGCTTCAGGCCGAGTTGTCGGGCTCCGGTTCCGGGTCCACTCCGGACGGGGATGCTGGAGCGGGATTTGGCCGAGCCGCGAGCCGGGCAGCTGGAACGTCCGGCACTTTCCGCGAGGTTGATAGGCGCGGTCCGGCCAAGGTGGCAGGGATGAGTCAGAGGCAGGGAAGCCTTGGCGCGACAATGCTTGGCGATACGTTGACGATCGTGCATCCGCATACGATGGAAAGTTCCCTGTCCTCATCCAGCCGCTCCGTGCCCTCGCGCTCCGGGCCCGCGGCTTCTGCTGGCCCGTCCGGCTCACAGCCTCTATTCAGGCCCTCGGTGCCACCGCTCGGCATATCTCCATTGATGCCCCAGGTGGGGAGTTCGAGCGTCTTGCCGATGGGCTTGTTGCGCGCAACGGCGCCGGAGCCTCCCACTCTGACTGACGCGCCGTCGGTCGAGGGTGAGACCGCTTTGCCGGCAGGAGAGGCAAGGCCGCGCACCGCAATCTGGTTGATCCTGGCCGCCTCGCTCGCAGTCGCCACTGGCGGGACTGCGGCGTGGAAGATCCTTCAGAGGCACTCCCAGGAAGCGCCCGGGGCTTCCGTGCCAACGGCTGTTCCCGAGACGGCTGCCACGGCGACGGTTCCGGCGCCGGGCCCCAAATCAGCGGTAGAAGGGACGGAAGGGACCGGGTCGAAGGATGCACTGGCAACGCCAGCAGAGGCTCCCGCGACGGCGACGGAGGTGCATGCAGTGCCCTCACTCCCGACGTCGACCGAAAGCGGGAAAGGAAGCCCGGCCGAGAACCCGATTTCGGGCACAGGCGGGGTGCCTTCCACGGCAAATGTCGGGGCGGCGCCGCCGTCGGCGCAAACGCCGATAGAGGCCGCTGTGGCTGACCATGGCGCCACGGGGGCGGCAACGACGAATCCTGGCGCGCTGCCGCCGACATCGGCCGGCGCGCTTGCGCCTGCCTGGCGCGGGACTTCACCGCGTGCCGAACATGCGACTGCGGAGGGCCGCAGGGAAGCGAGACACGGCTTGCGGTCTCGGGCCAACAGCGCTGTCACCGGGCAAGTTCAGCCGCAGCTTCGGCAATCGCGCGAGGCTCGCGAGCAGGGTTCGTCCGAGACCGCCGCTCAAAGTTCTTCGGCCTGCACGCCTGCAGCCGAGGTGATGGGGCTCTGCAACTCTCCCGTCTCCCAGTACCCGGCACGTTCTCGCGACACCCCTGGGTCGGCGCAGCAGGCGTGCGACCCGGGCCGCCGCGCGCTGGGCTTGTGCGCCGATCAATGACCGGCGCGGCTGCAAGCTCAGGAACCACCCAATTTTTCCCGCGGGCACGCCTGACCCGCGAGATCGATCACGTCCAGACCAACTACAAAGGAGCCTCCATGCATCAGATCCGGGGCGCATGCTTCAGACCTGTCCTTACGCTTGCCTTCGCACTGCTGGCGCTGCTGTCAGCGCCGGCTTTCGGCCAAACGCATTACAAGATCGTGACCGCGTCGGAGCGGGGAACATACATTCAGATCGGGCGCGATCTTTCGCGCTTCGTTGCGCCCGGCGCCAACATCGACCTGGAGGTTCTGCCGTCCGTCGGATCTGCAGAGAACGTCGAGCGGCTGCGCCATGAGCCGGGCGTGAAGTTCGCGATGGTGCAGTCGGACGTGTTCCAGGCCTTTCTCGACCTTGCCGCGGGCGGCAACGCCGATGCCGAAACGCTGATCCGTCCGCTGCGGGTCATTTTGCCCCTGTACAACGAGGAGATCTACTTCATCGCCCGCTCAGATTCGCCCATGAACGCGGTGCATGAGATCAAGGACGCGAAGATCAACGTTGGACCTGTTCGCAGCGGCACGGCAATGTCGACAACGACGATCTACCGGCTGATGTTCGGCGCTCCCATTCCCGAAGCCAACGCGAGCTACCTGAGCAACGAGGAGGCACTGGTCAAGCTTATCGGCGATAAGTCGATCGACGTGGTGGCGGTGGTCGCCGGCCAGCCCGCCAAGTTGCTGGCCGACATGAAGCCCGAGGCGCGGCAGCTCGTGAAGCTGCTGAAGTTCGACCCCAACAACCCGGCCAGCCGCGCTGCGCTCAAAACCTACTTCCCGGCGACAGTCCGCGCCGCCAGCTATCCCAACCTGCTCACTGAGGACGTGCCGGGTGTGGCGGTCAAGGCCTTCCTCGTCACCTACGACTATCGTCTTGCCAACACCACAGAGTACCTTGCCCGCTTTGCGCGCTCGCTCTGTCAAAACTTCCCGATCCTGAGGGCGCAAGGCCACCCGAAGTGGCGCGAGGTGGCTCTGGAACTGCCCGACCTCGGCCAGGGGTGGAGTTACTATCCCGTGACCGAGCGGGCATTGCGCACCTGCGTCGCGAGCCAGCCCAAGCCCGTGCCGGCTCAAACCTGCTCCCAGGAGGAGCGTGTGCTGGGCTTGTGCAAGTGAGTGTCTGCCCGGTCCAAGTTGGAAAGAACTCGCGCCACTGGATGGCGACACGCAGTTGTTTGTGTTGCCTCAAGGCGCGGGTCGGCCTTCGTCGCGTAGCGTGGCGGTCCCTTTGACACGACACGAAGCCCAACTCATGACTGCGCTTGTCTGGACCGAGGATCTGCGCCTGAATCAGCCGCAGATGGATCGCACGCACGAGGAATTCGTCGAACTGCTCGCCGCGGTTCGCGCCGAACTTGGCGCGGGACGCTCGCCGCAAGCGCTCGCTGCGTTCGACCGTCTGCTCCAACACACCGTCGATCACTTCGCGCAGGAAGACCGCTGGATGCAGGCGACAGGCTTTTCGCCACAGAACTGTCATTCCGTGCAACATGCGACCGTGCTGAGTCTGATGCGCGAAGCGCTGCGCGCCGCGCGAGAGGAGGCCCGATGGGAGCCGCTCAACGCCTTGTCGGCCGGGCTGGGCGAGTGGTTCGTGCAGCATGCGCAGATGATGGATGGCGGTCTGGTGCTGCACATGGCGGAGCTGCGCTTTGACCCGGTCACGGGACGAGCGCTCGGGGAACTCCCGCCGCAGGCCATCACCCATTGCGGCGGCGCCAGCTGTCGCTGAGAGTGAATCTCCCGGCTCGGGAAACCGCTTCGACCCCATCATGGATCCAGAGACCTCCTGGTTGCTTCGACAACTGCTGGACACCCGCCCGGTGGCCGCCCTGGCGACGTTGCACAAAAGCCAGCCGGCCGTCTCGATGGTGCCTTTCGTTCTGCCCCCGGGGGACGATCTGCTCGTCATCCATGTCAGCGGTCTTGCCACTCACACCGACGACATGCTGGCGCATTCGCGCGTCGGACTGCTGGGGTGATGGCCGAGCCCGACGCTGGAACCTCCCCACAAGCCTTGCCGCGCGTCAGCCTGCAGGCCGACGCTCTTCAGCTTGCACGCGCTGGCGAGGCGTACGAGCAGGCCCGGGCCCAATATCTGGCGCGGTTTCCCGACGCGGACACGACCTTCGAGCTGCCCGACTTCTCAATCTTCCTGCTGAGGCCTGTCGCGGCACGGCTCATCGCCGGGTTCGGACGCGCGTACAGCCTCGTCGGCGACGCGCTTCAGGAGTGGCTTCGGAGCGAGGGTCATCGCCGCTGACGCGCCATCCATCAACATCCGGGCGGCTGCTTACGGTTGCGGCCCCAGGGCGTCGTTGAGCATGGACGCAAGCCGGACCCCGGCCTTCGACAGCTGCAGCTTCGCCACTCGCAGCGCACGCGCCTCATAAACGGCATCGAGGTGCATGACCTTGCCGGCAGGGGCGTCGGTGAGCGAGGAAGCTCTGTCGAATTTGTAGGCGACCCGCCGGGCTTGACGGTGCGACTCCCGGGCCCACTGGGCGGGCGTGCCGGCGGACCATGTCTTCACGTCAGCCGGTCTGATGGCCTTGTTCAAGGCAGCGCCCGAAGCCTGTGCGTTGGCGCCGACCTTGTGCACCACCTCAGTGTCCCAGTATGAATGCAGATTGCCCGGCGAGAGAAGGTTGCCGTAGAGCACGTCCACATCATTGCCGCCGCGGTCGTGGCGGTCTGCCACGTGCAGGGGCTGATGCAGGTCGCCGACGAAATGAAGCAGGAACTTCAGCGCCAGGATCCGTTCCGCCCGCGGCGTGTTCGGGTTACGCAGCTCGGAACTGAACTGCTCAACTTTGTGGACGACGCAGTCCCTCGCCGGGCCTTCGCTCGCAGCGGTTTGTGGCGGCAGCCGTGGATGATTGAAGCAGGCGGCGCCGAGGCTGATGTTCCCTTCGGTCTCGATATTCGCGAAATGCCAGCGATAGGTCGCCTCGTAGCGCGCTTTGGATGAGTTACGGTCCGAGTCGCGGTAGCGGTCGGCCCAGGTCGAACGGCTGACGAAGTCCTTGGCCGTCAGCGCGTCGTTGTCCGAAGCGAGCATCGCATCCACCGTCTTGCGCACTGGCGGCAGGAGATGGGCATAGGCGATGACCGCGATAATCTCGTGGCCCTGGTCACCCCAGGCAAATGCAGGCGGCAACGCCGAAAGGCCGCAGGATGCGGCAATCGCGGAAGCGGCCAATGGCTTGAATCGGTTCATGGGTTCCTCCCTTGCGACAAGATGCAGATTCGGTAGCGGGGCGAGTGGTGCAAAAGCCAAGGCGGTGGCGAGAAGCAGATTTCCCGGTGGAGCGGACTTGGGCAGTGGGTTCCCGGTTCCCGTTCATTCGCGGTGCATGGCACCTCGGGGGTGAATGGGCTTGTTACATCATTTGGTCGCGCGTCACACTGCCGCCCTGGAAAATACCCTGAGGTGCAGCCACGTGACTTTTTTGGCGTCTTTCAATGACGATGGGTTTTCTTGTGCGTGCGGTTTCGCTCGCTTTATTGTTGCTTGCCCCTTTGTGGGCGTTGGCCTTCGGACTCGATGATGTCGAGGCCCGGGCAAGATCTTTGGCGTCCGAATCCTATCGGGCGCCGACTGTGGGAGTTTCGGAGGGGCTGGCTCACCTCGATTACGACGCGTACCGCAGTCTGCGTTTCAAGCCTTCGCAGTCGGCCTGGCGCGACGCCGCACTGCCGTTCGAGTTGCAGTTCTTCCACGCAGGTCACCGGTATACCGCCACGCTGAAGTTGCACGAGATCGTGGGCGGGCGCTCGCGGCCTTTGGTCATTCCCCGCTCGTCGTTCGACTACGGCAGCGCCAGCGCGGTCGTCCCCCGCGACGGCGCGGCAGAGGTCGTTGGCTTCCGAGTTCATGCGCCGCTGAACAAGGCGGAGTACAAGGACGAAGTCGCAGTGTTCCTGGGGGCCAGCTACTTCCGGGCGGTCGGCGCAGGGGTTGCGTATGGCCTGTCGGCGCGCGGGCTGGCGGTCGATACATCAGGCCCGGAAGCCGAGGAGTTCCCGGCATTTCGTGAGTTCTGGTTCGAGCGTCCGGCGCAAGCGGCCACCACCCTCACTTTATACGCGCTGCTCGACGGTCCGCGTCTGACGGGCGCGTACCGTTTCGTCATCCACCCCGGGGCTCCCACAGCGATCGAAGTGCAGGCGCGCCTGTTTGCGCGTGCCCCCGTCACCACGCTCGGCATTGCGCCGCTCACGAGCATGTTCTTCTCGGGCGAGAACCAGCGCGATCCGGACGACTTCCGTCCGGAGGTCCACGATTCAGACGGCTTGCAGGTCCATACGGCGAACGGGGAATGGATCTGGCGACCGCTGCAGAACCCGAAGCAACCGTTTGCAACCTCGTTCGTCACGTCCGGGCTGCGTGGATTCGGACTTCTGCAACGCGACCGGGCCTTCAACAGCTACGAGGATCTGGAAGCGCATTACGAGCGGCGACCAGGTGTCTGGATCGAGCCCGTGGGCGATTGGGGACCGGGACGCGTCGAGCTGTACCAGTTCCGTGCGCCCGACGAGACACACGACAACGTGGCGGCTTATTGGGTGCCTGAGCGACGACTCCAGACGGGCCAATCCATGACGCTTTCCTACCGGATGAGCTGGGGCGGGGACGAGTTGCCGCAGCCGCCTTCGAGCAGGGTGGTCCAGACCTTGCGTGGGCATGGCTATCATGACGGCCCCGTGCCGCCGGGTCGGCTGCAGTTCCAACTCGACTTTGCGGGTTCCGCCTTGCAGCGGCTGCCGGCTGACGCCGAGGTCGAGGTCGTGGCTGACGCGGGTCCCGGCGGCCGCGTGGTGCGCGGCATCGCTTATCGCAACAGCGTTACCGGCGGCTGGCGCGCCTCCATCACCGTCGATCGGCTGGAGGCGTCGCGCCCGCTGGAATTGCGCGCTTTCCTCCGACACGGACCCGATACTTTGAGCGAAACATGGAGTTACGCACTTCCACCCGAATGATGGCGCCGCCCTTGAATCGGGGCTGGATGACGCCCCGTCCCTGGACGGGTTTGTGGCGTGGCATCGCGCTGGCGATCCTGCAGTTGCTGCTGGGTCGCGTTCCGGCCGACCGTGGCTCGCAGCAGCCCTGGGAGCAGGCCGCTCATCGTCGCCGTCACGCACTGCTGGCTTTCGTCTTTGGCGCCACCGGGCTTGCGGTCTTCGTGGCCTGGGGGGCGACAGCGGCGGAGCCATTGGAGTGGCGCACCATCTACTTGACGCTGTTCGCGCTTCTGTTCGCCTGGGTGTGTGCCGGGTTTGCGACCGCGGCGATGGGATTTCTCGTCCTGCTGCGCGGCGATCGGCACGCCCTCTCAGCCCCCGTCGATCCGACCATCGATCCGGTCGCGCGCGCAGCCGTGGCGATGACCATCTGCAACGAGGACGTTGCCACTGTCTTCGCCGGCCTGCGGGCGACTTGCGAGTCGCTGCTGGCCACCGGCCGCCAGTCGCTGTTCGACGTCTTCGTGCTCTCCGACACGCGCGATGGCGCGCTGCGAGCAGTGGAGATCCAGGCCTGGGAGACGCTGGCGTCGCAGTTCGAGGTCCATGGACTTCGGGTTCACTACCGCTGGCGGCGCCGCCGCGCCCATCGCAAGGCGGGCAACATTGCCGACTTCTGCAGGCGCTGGGGCCGCAATTACCGGTACATGGTCGTGCTCGATGCCGACAGCGTCATGACCGGCGAGAGCCTGGTAGCCATGGTCGCGCTGATGGAAGCCAATCCTCGCGCGGGGATCGTGCAGACGGCACCGCGTGCCTGCGGGCATGACACTTTTCATGCGCGGGCGCAGTCCTTTCTCGGACGTGTGACGGGTGCACTGTTCACACGCGGGCTGGCCTACTGGCAGCTTGGGGAGTCGCATTACTGGGGCCACAACGCGATCATCCGGGTCGAGCCGTTCATGCGTCACTGTGCGCTGGCCAGGCTGCCTGGCCGAGAGGGTTCTGCAGCGGAGATCCTCTCGCATGATTTCGTCGAAGCCGCGCTGATGCGCCGGGCGGGCTTCGAGGTTTGGCTGGCACCAGATATCGAAGGCAGCTTCGAGCAGCCTCCTGCGCACTTGCTCGACGAACTCCAGCGCGACCGGCGTTGGTGCCATGGCAACCTGCTCAACGCGCGTCTGATTGCCGAGCCGGGCCTCTCGTCGGTCCATCGCGCGATGTTCGCGACCGGGCTGCTCTCATACGTTGCTTCGCCACTGTGGCTGGCGTTCGTCGTGCTCGGCTTTCTCAAGGGTGTGCAGTTCGGTGCCGACCGGACAGCGCCGCTATGGTGGGCGGTGCTGGTGATGCTGCTGCTGCCGCGCGCGCTCGGAGTGATGCTGGTGCTTGCCCGGCGCGAGCAAGCCGCATTCGGCGGATTGTTCGGCCTGGTGTCGGGTGCGACTCTGGAGGCACTGCTGTCGGCTTTCCAGGCGCCCATAAGAATGGCCGCACACACGCTCTTCGTCGTGGCGTCGCTCACCGGCCTCAAGCTCGAATGGAAATCCCCAGCCCGTGCTGCGTCTGCGCTCGGTTGGCGTGAAGCCGCGGCGCGCCTGCGGTGGCTTTCGCTGCCGCTGGGCACCGTCGGTGTCGTCGCCATCCCGCATACGCATGGCGGATCGACGAGCGCGAGCATGCCGCTGCTGCTGCCGCTCGTCTTCGCTGTTCCATTGGTGG
>DASTGE010000786.1:0-5106 GCA_035719405.1 Burkholderiaceae bacterium | reverse complement strand
TGGCCGCACATCAGGACAAGCAAATTGGCTGTAATTCAGCCGACCAAACTTGCCTTGAGGAGAGCGTCTTGTCAGACAGCGGCAGAAGTTCGCGGATCGGTGCCGGGACATCGAGGGCTTCGTCCAGTGCGACCGGCAGCCAGAGCCAATCCGGACGAACGGGCACCATCGGCACAGCGCCATCCAGCGCCAGCGCATCGCTTCGATCACTCCCGGCGACAGGCGGATTGTCCTCGCGACAGTCCACGTCGCACATCGCGGCGGGATCAACGCCGTCGATATCAAGAGGAGGCACCCGCCAGTACGGGAGTGGGAACCAGGAGCAATCGCTGGCTGGGTCTGCGAGTCGTTCCGGCGGGACTGCGCCTTATCAGCAAAGCGGATCTGGCGCGGTCTCGTCCTATCCGATCTCCGATCGATACGCCCCTGCGCCGCCCGATGTTCGCAGCATCGCGGTCCATCGTCGATGCACCCGATCCATATTGTGAGCGGCGGCGCGAAGCTGCCTGGAATTGGCCGGTTTGAAAATGCTGATGGATTTGAGCGGGCGGAACAGGTAGTTCAAGCCCCACACAAGGGCAGCGACCCCGACTGCAATCTGCAGAAGGGACCAAGCGACTGCCCTACCGCCCTTCTTTGGATGCGGATCCATGTCGTACAGCGGCTCGTACGGTCGGATCGGCTGGCCGGGCTTCCAGGGCTTGGTCATGGGCGCTCCTTCCAGCTGGGCAGTGAAAACCCGACCGTAACTGCCTTGCAGTCAGGGCCTGGCTGCCTTTGTCATCGCGCACTCCCTGTTTTTGGGAGAGGGCACAGGCGAGAACCTCGAAGTCCCTGGCTCCGCGGAGCGTAAGCGCGAGGTGTCTAGATCGTGCCCATCGCGGCGATACCTGGTTCTTGAGCACTTCCTCAACCTTCAGGATGACTGCCGATGTCGTCGCCAAGCCTCTTCGCATTGATCTGCAAGCGCACTGGCGCCCTGGACCACTCGGCCCTCTGAAGAATGGCCTTGTACTCGCCTGTAAGTGTGTCGTCCTGCACAACCGCATCGAGTTCAAGGTTCGATTCCACGTTCCAGACCTTCACCCGAAAGCGGGAGGGGTCGCTCCAGTCGAGCTTGAGAGGCCGGTATACCCCGTCAAGGCGGATCTCCTCTGACTCCCGCCGAGCGTTTTGGACGAGAGTCATCGCCGCACGCCCTGTGAGTGGAACACCTGCTATGTGCGCTTCGGAAGCCTCGGAGACGCCTCGAAGGAGTTCTGCTTGCGCATCGTGAGCGATAGCTTGAACGTTCTGCAGCTGCGATCGGGGCCCTATCGACTCAGCCAATATGCGAGCCCGCGCTGTCTCTTGCGCGGTTTGAAACTGTAGAAGCTCCAGCGTTTTGCGCTGTGTTTCGTCACCTACCTCACGCAGTCGCACCTCTCTTCTGTGTTCCAGATAGATGCGGAGCGCTGAAGTCCCGAAGTACAGGACCAGGAAAGTGATGACGACGATCACGATGTCCGTCGAGTTCATCTTTCCGCCGATCTGCTTGACCAGCTCCACTCCGAGCGCTTGAAAGCGCTATGTCAAGACCCGTAGATCCGCCCTCCACCCGGACGATGATCTCGAGAGCTTTCTTCTCTTCGTCCGACAACCGCTTGGTCGGATTGTCGTATTTCGCTGCGCCGTACGACTGGTAGATCCCCTTCTGAAGCTCCAGTAGCCCTCGCATCAAGGGCGGTGTAATGGACCGATCGAACTCCTTGCCCTTGAGGTAGATCTCAAGTCTCGGCCAACCATCGAACTGAAGCTCAGCCCAAGGCGGCAAGGTGCCATCGAGAGCATTTTGGAGGAGGGCATAGGCCTCTTCCTCGCTGCGAACCACCAAGTTTGGCAGTCCTTCCGCGGCCCTTCCATGCGATGAATCCATGAATGGCCCTCGCTCGCTTCCTGCAAAACCTGATGCAGCCGAATCGCGTATACAGCGCTTACATGACTACGGCTGAAAAAAAGCCCCGCAGTAGCGGGGCCTTGTTTTCACTGGTGCCGGTGAAAGGAGTCGAACCCTCGACCTTCGCATTACGAATGCGCTGCTCTACCAACTGAGCTACACCGGCGTGTGGGAAGCCGCGCATTATAGCCAGACTTCCCGCATGTTTACGCGGCCTGCACAGGTTGTTGCGTGTCCTCTTTCTGCAGGTGATAGTCGGTCACCCGCTCGACCTCGTTCTTCGAACCCAGCACGACGCTCACCCGCTCGTGAAGTTTGGAAGGCGTCAGGTCCATGATGCGCTCGCGTCCGTTCGTCGCCAGGCCGCCGGCCTGCTCGACGAGGAAAGCCATGGGGTTGGCTTCGTACATCAGGCGCAGCTTGCCGGCCTTGTCGGGCTCGCGCTTGTCCCACGGGTAGAGGAAGACGCCGCCGCGGCTCAGGATGCGGTGAACGTCGGCCACCATGCTGCCGACCCAGCGCATGTTGAAATCCTTGCCGCGCGGGCCCTCCCTGCCGGCCAGGCACTCGTCGATATAGCGCTGAACAGGCGGTGCCCAGTGACGCATGTTGCTCATGTTGATCGCGAATTCCTTTGTGTCCTCGGAAATGCGCACATGCTCGGCGGTCAGCACCCAGGAGCCCATCTCGCGGTCGAGCGTGAACATCGAGACGCCGTCGCCCACCGTCAGCACCAGCGTCGTCTGCGGACCGTAGACGCAATAGCCGGCCGCGGCCTGGAAGCGACCGGGCTGGAGGAAGTCCTGCTCGCTCACCCCATGGTGATGGCCGACCTTGCGAAGCACCGAGAAGATCGTTCCGATGCTCACGTTCACATCGATGTTGCTCGACCCGTCGAGCGGATCGAACAGCAGCAGGTACTCGCCTTGCGGATAGCGGTCGGGCACGAGGTGGATGGTGTCCATCTCCTCGCTGGCCATGGCCGCGAGGTGGCCGCCCCACTGGTTGGCCTCGATGAGCACCTCGTTGGAGATGACGTCGAGCTTCTTCTGCACCTCGCCCTGGACGTTCTCGTTGTCGGTGCTGCCGAGCACATCGCCCAGCGGCCCCTTGTTGACACCGATGGCGATCGCCTTGCATGCGCGGGCCACCACCTCGATCAGCAGCCGGAGCTGACTCGGAATCCGGCCGTGCTCGCGTTGTTGCTCGACGAGATACTGGGTGAGGCTGATTTTCTTGGCGACGGGCATGTTCATGACTCCAGTGCGCGCGCAACGATTTCGCGCACGTCGTTGCTCAGGTCGGGCTTGGCAGCGACACGGCTGATTGCCTCGTGCGCCGCGCTGCGATACGGTTCGGCCAGCTTCTTCCAGCGATCCATCACCCGTGTGAGCCGGGCGGCGACCTGCGGGTTCAATGCATCCAGTTCGAGCACGCGGTCGGCCCAGAAGATGTAGCCCGAGGCGTCAGGCCGGTGGAAGCCGGCCTGGTTGAACATTGCGAACTGAAAGATCAGGCTGCGGGCGCGGTTCGGGTTCTTCATGGAGAAATCGGGGTGCTGCATCAGGGCCTTCACGCGCTGCAGCGTGCGGCCTGCACCAGCGCCGACCGGCTCGGGCGCGCGCGCCTGCAGCGCGAACCACTTGTCGATGACCAGTTCTTCGCCCCGGAAGATCTCGTGGAAGCGGTCCAGCGCCGGCACGGCGAGTTCGGCATCGGCCTCCACAAGGGCGCCCAGTGCACCCATGCGGTCGGTCATGTTGCCGGCGTCCTTGAAGCGCTGATATGCCTTGCCGGGCCACACCGAATCGCCACGCGCCTGAGCATCCAGGCACAGCATTGCCAAGGCGAGGTTGGCCAGGGCGCGTCGCCCGGCCGACAGCGGATCGGGCGAATAGCCGCCGCGTGTCTGGTGCTGCTCGAATGCCCATTGCCAGTCGTCGCGCAGGGCTTGCGCGAGCTGCAGCTTCAGCGACCCGCGGGCGGCATGGATGCGCAGGGGATCGACCTCCTCCAGCTGCTCGGCCACGTAGGACTCGCCGGGCAGCGTCAGCACCAGCTCCTTGAAGGCCGGGTCGAGCTGCGGATGACGCAGCACGTCGCGCATCGCCTCGATGAAGGCCGGGTCCGCGTCCGGGGTGGCGTCTGCGCGCACCGCCGCCAGGAGGCGGTGCAGTGCCAGTCGCTGGCCGGCTTCCCATCTGTTGAAGGGGTCGGCATCGTGGTTGAGCAGCGTGAGCAATTCAGCGTCGCCAAGTCCGTCGACAAGGCACACGGGGGCGGAGAGGCCGCGCAGCAGCGAAGGCACGGGTTCCTCGTCGACGTTGACGAAGATGAAGCGGGCGACGCGATCATCGAGCACCAGCACGCGCTCAGTGCCGACCGGCTGCGGCTCGCCCTCGAACTGCAGTGGAACCTGCCCGCCGCTTCGCGACAGCAGCCCCATGGCGACGGGGATCACGAAGGGCAGCTTGTCGGGTTGACCGGGCGACGGGTCGCACTGCTGCTCGAGTTCAAGCGCATAGCTGCGGGCGGCGGCGTCGTACTGACCCCGGGCGACGATGCGCGGGGTGCCAGCCTGCGAGTACCAGCGCTTGAAGCGCTCAAGCTTTTCGGCCAGCGCACTTCCCGGGTTGGCATCGGCAACGGCCTGCGCGAAGTCGTCGCAGGTCACGGCCTGTCCGTCATGGCGCTCGAAGTACAGCGTCATCCCGCGCGCGAAGCCGTCGCGGCCTACCAGCGTCTGCATCATCCTCACCACCTCCGCGCCTTTCTCGTAGACGGTGGAGGTGTAGAAGTTGTTGATCTCGACGTAGGAGTCGGGCCGCACGGGATGCGCCATCGGGCCTGCATCTTCCGGAAACTGCGTCTGCCGCAGCTGCCGGACGTCTTCGATCCGACGGACCGCGCGCGCGGACGGCGCGTCGGCCATGTCCATGCTGAACTCCTGGTCGCGGAAGACCGTGAGGCCCTCCTTGAGGCTCAGCTGAAACCAGTCTCGGCAGGTGACGCGGTTGCCGGTCCAGTTGTGGAAGTACTCGTGGCCGACGACGCTCTCGATGCCGAGATAGTCGACATCGGTGGCCGTCGCCGGGTTCGCCAGGACGTACTTGGTGTTGAAGATGTTGAGGCCCTTGTTCTCCATGGCGCCGGCGTTGAAGTCGGCCACG
>DASTGE010000785.1:0-2181 GCA_035719405.1 Burkholderiaceae bacterium | reverse complement strand
CGTCTGCGTAGACGAAGGGGCGTCCCGAATCTGCCAATGCCTTCTGAAAGGCGCGGCGCGCATTCGTGACCTGCCCGCACGCCACGACGATCATCGGGTGTCCCGTGTCTTCGGTCAGGCATTGGAGCAGACGATCCCTGGACTCGCGTTCCAGCAGAATGCGCTGCCGTGCTCCAATTTGCACGGGGTCAATTGTCGAATGAATCGACGTATCGCTCCTCAAATGGGTCGTCGAATCTACATTGGAATTGATTATCGAATCAATTCCAATGCCAGAGGACCGTGAACGCGAACGTGTCGAGCTTGCCTTGCGAGGATGGGTTGACGGAGGGTTGGAGTTGCGGCGGGCCGGAATCGATACGCTTGGAGCGACGCTGCAGCTCATTGAACTGCGGCATGAGAACGGCAATGGGGAACGCCAGCTCGACGCCTGGCTCGCGCTGGCATCGCCTGAACGCTTTGTTCTGGAATCAGATTTGTCGGCAGCGGGCATCCTTTTTGATGCCGTGCGATCGATGCGGGGCATGGGCGTCGGGGTGGTTTTTTGAGCACCACGACAATAGCGGAACGCCTGAATTGGCGCGCGCATATGGCGAAGATCAAGCGGGATTTGCGAATGATTTGAGAAGCGTCCTGCCCGCACCCGGCGGACTCAAGGCGGCCGTATCAGACGTGTTGCCTCGTCCGGTGCTCGCCCGTGCTCGTTGCCGCATTCTGGCTCGTGTTCGGCAACCGCGTGGATTTCGAGACGACTGGCCAGAAGCCTGAGCAGGCTGCCTGATCCGCTGCGTCGCGGGGACCGATTCGTAACCGTTCAGTTCCCCCCGTCAGGGCCCATCAGGCATGACCGATAAAAACCCGCCCCCCAAACAGAGCAGCCTCACAGAGGCGCTTGGTCATTGCATGCCTTTTCACGTATCGAAGGAAGAGTTGGTTCATGTGGATCGGCGGAGCTTGGCGAGGCTATCGGTAATTGAACGGGATGAGTTGACCTTGCGGCTTGCGCGAGACCTCAGGCATGCGCATGACTTGCTTGGCCGCTCGTCTGGCAATAGCTCTGTGCCGCCCAGCAGTGCAGCGGTATGGCAGCGTAGGAGCGTGGGGACCCCGGCGGCGTCGATGATGACTTCGACGGCGAAGTGACTGGTGATGCAAGCGCCGACGATGCCTTGGCATTGGCCGAGGACACGCCCGTGCAGTCTGGCCCGGACAAGACCGAGTTGGCCGCAGTGGCGGCGACCCTGCCCAACCAGGGTCGTCGTAAAGGCCGCCAGATTGGTGCCCCGGGACATGGGCGCACGCAGGAGTTGCCGGTGGATCACACGGTGGACCATCGGCCCGAACGCTGTGCTGCTTGCCACCGGGCCTTGCCGGCCCTTGGTGCCAAAACAGATCATCGGCGCCTGGGACAGGCTGGAATGGACACCGCTTGCGCAGACGGCGTACGGTTCGCTTGCGGCTGGCATGGGCCGACTTGGTGTGCATCTGGAGGTGACGCGCCATCGCTTGTTGCAACAGCGCTGCGACTGCGGCCATGTGGCCCGCGCCCGCGCACATGTCGTGCAGGACGATGCGTTATGGCCCAAGGTGGCTTTGGGCGAACATCGATTGCTCGGACCGCGGCTGGCGGCCGTGGTGGTGTACCTGTGCCTGCGGATGCGCTGCTCACGCAGCAAAGTCCAGGAAGTGATGCTCGACCTGTTCGGGCTGCAATTGTCCGTGGGCCTGATCGACCAGACCGTGCGAGAAGCCGGCCGCAGTGCCGAGCCGTTGGAAGACGCCATCATTGCGGACCTGGAGCAATCCGTTGTGGTGCATGCGGACGAGACGCCGTGGCCCGAATTCGGCCAGGCATTGTGGCTCTGGGTGGTGTGCAGCCTGCACACCGCGCTGTACGTCATTGGCCCACGCACGGCCGAGATGTTCGACAACGTGTTGAACAACAAGTCGTTCCTGGGCGAGTTGATGAGCGACGGCTATGCGGTTTATCGCGCGATGCAGCGACGGCTGCGATGCTGGGCGCACCTTGGGCGCAAAATCCGGGGCCTCGCCGAATCGCTCGACGCCGAGCCGGCCCGGGCCGGCTGCGAGATGGGCGAGCACTTCAAGGTGCTGATGCAGGCGATCTACGATGCGCGCAAACACAAGGCGCAGCGACCTCCATCGCACACGCATGGCCAC
>DASTGE010000784.1:0-3374 GCA_035719405.1 Burkholderiaceae bacterium | reverse complement strand
ATCCTGGTGCGCATGGCGCGTCCGGACGACGCATTGGCGACGATTAATCGCGCACTCGCGCTGAAGCCGGTCAACTCTGGCTCGCTGATGAGTACGGCTTGCGAGGCGTATTTGATGTCCGGTCGCGCCGAACAGGCGATCGCAACCTGCGAAAAGGCCTCAGGCCAGATTAATCATTGGGAGATTCATCTGCTGCTCGCCGCCGCCTATGCCAATAATGGCGAGCAGGCGAATGCCGCCGCTGCACACGCCGAAGTGCTGCGGGTGGTACCGAGCTTCACGATCGCAGAGCTCCGCGCAAAGCACCCGATGAGCTCGGCCGCACTCGGAATGGCAGAAACACAGCTGTACGAAGGTCTGCGCAAGGCAGGCTTTCAGGAGCGGTAGAGTTGCAGCTGCATAAGCGTCCGGGCAAGGCATCTTGCGCGGACCTGCTGTATCAGCTAAATGGTTGTCGCCGGCGTCCAGCAGTGAGGCAGCAATTCTTGAATGCGGTTTGCCGCTTGCGTGGGCAGCCGCTCGAGGACGTCTTTGAGATAGCGGTAGGGGTCGTGGCCGTTGAGCTTGGCGGACTGAATCAGGCTCATCACTGCGGCGGCGCGCTTCCCGGCGCGCAGTGATCCCGCAAACAACCAGTTGGACCGTCCTAGCGCGATCGGGCGGATGCGATTCTCGACCCAGTTGTTATCGATGGGTAGGTCACCGTCGTCAAGGAAGCGCGTCAGCGCATCCCAACGCGCGAGGCTATAGTCGATGGCCTTGGCGAGCGCCGTTCCGTCGGTCGCCGTCTGTCGGTGCAACAGCAGCCATTCACGCAACTTGTCGGCGATCGGTCGTGATTGCAGCTGGCGAGTGCGCTGTCGCTGCTCGGCGCTCAGTTCGCGTGCCTGTCGCTCGACGTTGTAGAGGGCACCGAACAGCTGCAGTGCTTGCTCAGCCAATGCGCTCTGGTGGTTGACCCACAGGTCGTTGAATTTCCTGCGTGCATGGGCGAGACAGCCAACCTCGGTGACGCCAGTGGCGAACAAGGCCTTGTATCCGGCGTAGTCGTCGCATACCAGCTTGCCCGACCACCCGTCGAGAAACGCTTTCGCATGTACCGCGGCACGGCTGTCCGCGAAGTCGTAAACCACGCCGTGCAGCGCATCGAATTGCGTTGAGCTGTAGCTCCAGACATACGCTCGGTGCGTCTTACCCTTGCCCGGCGTCAGCATCGCCACCGGCGTCTCGTCGGCGTGGAGCACTGAACATTCCAGCAGCCTGGCCCGCAGTGCATCCACCAGCGGCTGCAGGCGCACGCCGCACACACCGACCCACTGCGCGAGCGTCGAGCGCGGGATGGCGACGCCAGCGCGCTCGAAGATTCCTTCTTGGCGATACAGCGGCTGGTGATCCGCGTACTTGGCCACCAGCACCTGGGCGAGCAGCCCCGCGGTCGGGATGCCCTTGTCGATCACCTCGGCCGGGACCGGTGCCTGGATCAGCGTCTGGCACTTGGCACAGACCCATTTTCCCCGAATGTGGCGCTCAACGTGAAACACCCCCGGGGTGTAGTCGAGCTTCTCGCTCACGTCCTCGCCGATGCGTTTCAGCGCGCAGCCGCAAGCGCAAACGGTTTGCTCCGGCTCGTGGCGCACGTCGACTCGCGGCAGCTGCGCCGGCAGTGGACTACGCTTCGGCGGATCTGTCGGCGCTTGCCGCTGTTCGGCAGACCGCAGCGTGGCAAGCTCCGCCGCGATGGCTTCAAGATCAGCGTCGATCGCCTCGTCGAACAGCGTGCGCTGCGCGCCGTGCAACTGTTCGCTGCGTGCCGCAAACTTCCAGCGCTTGAGCACGGCCATCTCGTGCGTCAGCTGCTCGATCTTGAGCTCTTGGTACCGAAGCTCGTGATCCTTGCTGGTCAGTGTTTCGAGCAGCCTGGTGGCGAATTCGCGCAGTTGCTGCGCATCCATCCGGTCCAGTTCATCGTGCACCTGCATGCGTTGCGATACTGCCACATGGCATTGCACGGAAAAAGCATTTTTACGCTACGCGAATCGTTGCCTGTGCGCCAATGCGACACCACGGCAAGCCGATCACCAGCGCTTGCAACTGTTCCATGCTGATCGTCAGGCGCGATTCGGATCCTGGGCTCGCCCAGATGAACCGACCCTGGTGCAGGCGGCGCGCGCACAGCCAGATGCCGATACCATCGTGCACCAGCAGCTTGATGCGATTGGTGCGGCGATTGGCAAAGAGGTAAGCATGATGCGCACGCGCTTCACCGAAGACGCGAATCACGCGCGCGAGTGCGGTCTCCGTTCCAGCACGCATGTCCAATGGCTCAACAGCAAGCCACACCGCATCGATGCGGATCACCGCAACAGCTCACGCAACCAGCCCGCGCATTCGCCAGCCGCTGCCAACGGCCAGTCAATTTTCACCACGGTCGCACCGCGCTGCAGCTCGATCATGATCGATTGCGCCGTGGTGCTCGGCGAATGCCCGAGCTCGATTGGAATGAACGTACCATGCTCCACGGCGGGCAGAGCGGACGCGCGGGCAGTGTCGATCGACTTCGCCGACGGCGCCCGTTCCTCCGTCACTACCCAGCGGCGCAACAGGTTCGCATTCAGGCCGTTGTCCAACGCCACCGCCGCGATCGATACGCCTGGCTTGCGGCAGGCCGCTACGACCTTCGCCTTGAAGTCGGCGCTATGTGTGCGCCGACGTCGCCGAACGATGAGACGGTTGTCGGAAGTGTCCATGTGTCCACCAAAACCTAAGTGGACACGATCATCCTTACGCGAACCGTGGCGAGCAAGATGTCTTCACCGGCCGCTTACGGCGATGCGGCCAAGGCGCTTGCGAAGCTGATGCATCCGCACTTCCTCAAGGAGGACGACTTTGCGCTGCCGCCGCTCGGACTACTGAAGACGCTTGCGCAGGGGGCGGTCACGGCTGAGATGGCAGGCGTGCTCGAACTGACCGATCGGCTGTCCGCTGAGTTGCCGACGATGCTTGCTGAGCACAAAACCATCGTCTCCGCGCTCGAGCGGCTGGCCGAGGCAGCAAGGCGCACCGAGCGTAGCGATATCGTCCAGTTCGCGCGAAAACTGATTCTGCACGCCGAAACCGAAGAACAGGTAATGTACCCGGCTGCACTGCTGGTGGGCAGCTACGTACGGCTACGCCTTGCAGAAGCGACTTCGACACCTTGAAGCATCGGGTGGACGACCGACGTGTTTCTCCTATCGTGGAAAGTCGCTTGAGCGGAGGACACGTGCCACGCACACCGCAAGTGTCAGTCGAACCACGGCCAGATGGGTGGTAAGGGCGTCGCATTTACCAGCAGACCTTCGACGACACCTGCAAGAACGCGCTCACCGCGCCGA
>DASTGE010000783.1:0-2569 GCA_035719405.1 Burkholderiaceae bacterium | reverse complement strand
AATCGCCGGGCCTTTTCCACTTGAACGCTGAAGGCTCGGCCGAGCGGCCGAGCCGGGTCTATCGCTTGTTCAAAGGGGCCGGATACGTGAAGCCTGCGGACCCTTCTGGCCTTGAGTCACCTCGAACTCCACACGCTGGTTCTCGGTCAGCACTTTGAAGCCCGTACCCTGGATTTCCTTGAAGTGGGCAAACAGATCCTTGCCACCGTTGTCCGGGGCGATGAAGCCGAAGCCCTTGCCTTCGTTGAACCACTTCACTGTGCCGGTTTCGATTGCCATGTCGTCATTCCTTGCTGGATGCGTTGAAAAAATGCCCCAGCTGTTGCCGGTGCGGGTAAGCAGCCTTCTGGCATGAAGGCTGAATCTTGAGGATAAATTCGCGTCGCGCGTGCTCATCGGTAAGGGGGGCGGGAGGCGCCAGGGGGACCGCGCCGCTCGAGATGGCGGAAAGTGATCCGGCCCTTCGTGAGATCGTAGGGGGAGAGCTCCAGCGACACGTTGTCGCCGGCGAGAACCCGGATGCGATGCTTACGCATCTTGCCGCCGGCATAGGCGATGAGCTGGTGCCCGTTATGGAGCGTCACGCGGAAACGCGAGTCAGGCAGGATTTCGTTCACGACACCCTCCATCTCGATAAGTTCTTCCTTGGCCATATGTGTCACTCCGGTTTTTTGGCAGGCTGAAATTTGCTGATCCATTCAGCCGCGCGGTGGCGAAATGACAACGCGCGACGCTCGATCATTGCAAAGCGAATCACCGGTCGTGGCGCGAATGCTGCCCGGACCGCTGGGGATGGAGGTGTGGCGGCCGTTGTCGTTCCGCTGTGGATTGAGCGGGAAACGACATACTTCTCGGCTTTCAGGGATTTTTGAATGGGAGCCTTCGGGTTGGCCTGACCTCGACAGCGAGGCAGCCGGTCTGACTGAAAGCACGCAAAGCGCGCCGCGGCGGATGAACTCTGTCCGGCGGCTAGCCGGCTGGGTCACTCGCAGCGGGCTAGGGGCAACCAGAACATGGGGACCACCGAAGCAATCAGACGTTCTGGCAAGGGATGGAGATCAACTCTCGATCTCGAAGGGTGCGGCCGGTGCAGTAAGACTGCGGTCGCTCCCACCAAAACGTCGAGTATACCCGCTCGCCCGTTTGTCCGGGGTACAAACGAGGTGAAAGAGTGTTTGATTCGGGGCGCTGAAGGGGACCTTTCAGCGTCTGCCGTGTCGCCACGGTGGCGACTCCTCTCAATCAGGGCGTCAAGGCTTGAGGAGCCCGCACGTTGATGATTCGAATCACGGCGCCAGACTCAACGCCGTGACGTGCGCAAGCGTATGTCGCTGCGTATTGTCCGTATCCGCTCCCACGGTGACGCCGATCACCGGTGGCATCTCCTTGCTTTCGTCGCCGAAAAGGCGACGGAAATCGGCCTCGATGTCGCGCGACTCCAGAGTCCACTGCTGCAGCCTGCCCTCAGGGCCTCGAAGCACCATGAAGCGTATGCGTCGCGTGTACGGGCTCTCGACGATCGTTCCGGGCGCAAGCCGGGCGTCCCACACATAGCAGGCGGCCGCACCGGGTACGGGATCGCTGCTGCGCAGGCGCTGCAGCGACAGCAGTTGGCGCTCGATGAACGGAATCCGGTCGGACGACAAATCGAACAACACACAGACGCGGACCGTCACGTCTTCCAGCCCCCGCTCGCGAATGTCGGCCAAAGGGTTCGGCTCGTCGACCACCCAGCGCCACGACAGGTGGTGGAACTGGACCGTCGGAGCCAGGGTGTGCAGGAGGTTCCCGTAGGATCGATCGGCCTCGACCCGCAGTGCACGCTGGCCGAGCCAGTCTTCGATCGAAAAGCGCGTGAAGGGCTTGGTCTGGCGGGGCAGCCCGCTCACATGCCAAGGGACAGGAGGCTGACTCGACGCGCTCGACAACGGCTCGAGCACATCAGCACCGGAGACCGGACACACGGCCGTCAGCAGTGCCGCGAAAACAAGGTATACGCTCGTGACAGCCACTTCGGCACCTTGCCCATCCTGCGAGAGCCCCGATCCCGCATTGTGTGCTTGATCGCTCCCTTGCTTCGACAATCCGCCCATTCCAAGTCAGCCAACGTCATCGGCATCAAAGTCGACGCACCCCGAGAACCCAGCCCTGCCTCAACGCCTCCAGCAGCCACGGCTCGAAAGCAAAGTCCTCCCCCATTGCGCTCAATGCATCGCCCAGGGGTTGTCCTTGCATCAGAAGTTGGAACCAGGCCGACGTGGAAGGCTCCAGTTGCACCGCTTCCGCCTTCCAGCCGCGCCGCCACACAAGGGCGTTCTCGGCCGAGCCTGACGCCAATGCCTCGCGCATCGGCGTCAACTTGCCGTCGCGAAACGCGCGCCAGATGCTCACCACCGGGCAGGTGGAAGAAAGCAGCGCCAGGCCGGGCGCCAGCGCGAACCGGAGCTGCCGGGGATCCGCCTCGCCGAGCAGCGAATAGCTCTGCGGGGTCGGCACGACGTCGGGCGCCGCTTCGCAGCATGCGAGCAGCCATTCGAGCCGCGCGCAGTCGGCGAGGCAGCCCACCTCG
>DASTGE010000782.1:0-5247 GCA_035719405.1 Burkholderiaceae bacterium | reverse complement strand
GAGGTGAGGTGAGGTGAGGTGAGGTGAGGTGAGGTGAGGTGAGGTGAGGTGAGGTGAGGTGAGGTGAGGTGAGGTGAGGTGAGGTGAGGTGAGGTGAGGTGAGGTGAGGCGGCGGACATGCCGCCCACTGCTATCGCCAGTTCTATTCCTTGCAGGTCATCGGCAAGGCCGATTTCTGCTCGTCGTGCTGATTGAGCAGGTGGGCTGACCGCAATTCGCAGAGCCCGGGTCCGTAGCCTGGCCTTGATTGCCCGGCCCAGGCGAACTCGCCATCGCGGCATTACGGACCGCCTCGGACTGCATGCGCATCACGCTTTGCGTCCGCGCAGACGCATCAATGCGTGAGAACTTTCCATTTTCAGAAGAGTGGCGCCGTCATCGGCCGCCACTTGGCGGCTTTCGATTGGCCGGCGTTCCGTGGCCGGAAATCAGCCTCCCGTGCCTTGCGCTATTCGCATCGTGCTCGCCAATTCTGATTTGATGCATCTTGACTTCCAGGCTTTGCCTGAGCGAAGTCATCGGATGATTGATGAAATGATTGCGCTGTCGATTCTCTGCTTCTCCTTGCACGCTTCACTCTCTTTGCGTGCGCTCCTCCGCCTCTCTCCTTCCAAACTCCGTTAATTGAATCTGTGCGCTGTCGCCATCTCCTATAACAGAGACATACGGACGCACGCGCTCGAGCATGCGCTCACCCTGGCCTCTATCATCCAACCACAATGCAGCATCTTCTACGCTTCGGATGGTTCCATGTGGCAAGCTCACTGCCTCCAGCAAAATGCCCAAGTCGCGATCGTCAAGCCGTTCGAGCGTTGGCGGTCCGCTTTGCTGTGTTGCGGCCACACTCATGCCTCCCATACGAGGGAGAGCATCGACCCGATCAGGATGGTGTACCCGCTCGAAGCCTGGGTGGCGCTGCCTCGGCACCCCTGTCGTTGACGAGTCCCGGTGACTGGGGTGGACAGCCGTTTCGGAACTGCTGCCGGCATCACCTGTGCTGGACACTTCATCGAAAAAGCTGGGCGACGGCCCATATGTTTGCAGCCCCCGCGGCTGCTCGCCAGTTGCGGGGGACGACCTGCGGGCTTCAGATTCAATTCCCCCGCCATAAACATCATTGAAACTGACGCCAGGCGTGTCGATCACGTAGGGTCCGCGTGGGCTGGAAGAGGCTTCCGGCTGCTGGGACTCAGCCCTCGACTTGCGTTTCCCGATTTGCGCGGTGCTCCACAGCTGATAGGTTTTGTAGCCAGAGTTTTTTACTTGTTCATCGATGCTGTTAATATACTCCTGCAACTCACCTCTTCCTTCATCGGTCATCCAAGAGAACAGCGGATAAGTTCTGTCGAATTTTCGATCTTCTATCGAAATGGGTCTTTCGTCATTGGAAGTTCTTTTTTTGGTAAAAAGGTTCTTGTGTTTTCCGAGTGCAGTGGCCGCCTCGCGAAGAGACTTTATTTCGCCTGTTTTCATCTTCGGAAGAATATTTCTTTCAAAATTGACTGAATCAGCCTGCGTGATGCCGCTTGCCGCTAAGGATTTTGCCATGCTGCCGGATTCTTTGGATGACTCGGGGGCGCTGTCAAGTAGTTCTTGCAGTGAAGCCCTTCCCTTATCGGTCATCATGGCGAACAGCGGGTAATCTTTATCGAAGCTTCGATCCTTGAATGAAATGGCGCTTCTGCTTTTATTATTGGAAAAATAGTTTGCGGTTCTGCCGAGCTCCAGGGCCGCCGCGCGAAGAGATTTGATCTCGCGGCTTTTCATTTTCGGAAGAATCGTCTCTTCAAATTTCATTGAATCAGCCTTCGTGACGATCGTGGAGGGCTTTCGTGGCGGCCTTGGTGGCAGCGGTGCAGATGTGTTGCCCGTTGCATGGTCGGCATGTCGTGGCGAAGTGGTTGTGGTGCTCGGCGGATGCGACGGGTCTGCAGTTATGCCGTGCGGGGAGTGGCTCGAGGTGCTGCCGCTGGCCTGACCGCTACCGAAGCCCGGTAGTCTGGGCGCAGATGCCATTGCGCCGCTCCCCGGTTCATCGGCGACACGCATTTGGAACGGAGGGTTCGACGAGCCTGCGACACCGGCCGGCAAATAGGAATTCGCTGTGTCCTGGCCGGAGGACTGTCTGTCTCTGAATGTCGGCGGCGCAGGGGGCCATGGCCCGGCGTCGCCGGTGGATTGGAAGCCTGCGCTGACTTGGAACGGGGGATGCGACGAACTTGCGCTGTCTTGCTGCACGTGCGGATTCGCCGAGCTTCCGCCCGCCAGGCTACCTGTCAAGCGCGGCAGTAAAAGTGTAGATGTCCCGGAATCGCTGATGTATTGGCGAACTGCACCGACCTGCAACGAGGAAGGGTGCGATGAACCCGCGCGGCCGCCGTGCGAGTAGGGATTTTGCGTTTCTCCGGGCCGAGAAGTTGCGAACGCGGCGGGTGCAGGTGCCCATCGCGATGTTTCGCCGGATTGCGCATATGCGCTCATCTGCGACGGGTCGTGCAACATCCCAGGGAATGCTTCCTGGTGATACGAATTAGCCGCATCGACGCTGGGCTGAGACGGCACCAACTGCGCAGGCGCGTATCGGTCCGCGCTGACCGGATAGGTGGTACCTGCTGCCTGGCTGCTCAGGTCGTAGGGCGAAGCCCCTCTGGAAAGGCTCGACGGCGTCGCCAGCGTTTGCGCACGACTCCAACTTGGGATCAAGCCGGCGCTGTCCCTGGATGTTGCCGGCGCCGAAGCTCCCGTTGTGTACGACGTCGACTGACGCGAGGCCAATCCGCCCGTCGATGGGAGTGATGGATGCGATCGCGCGGTATTGGATGTCGATGCCCCGCCCGTGCTCGCTCGTCCGGATTGGCTCTGGCTCCCTCCCGCACTAAACGAAGCCCGCGATCCACCGCCACCAATCCTCGTATTTCTGCCGCTATCTGACAAGACGCTCTCCTCAAAGCAAGTTGCTCCGCCGAATTGAAGCCCAAACGCATGCCCTGAGGTGCGGCCTCGCGAAGTTTCGTATGGTCATGCGAACTGCACCGCCACATGATCTCCAAATCGTGGATGCCCCCTGAGACGTCCCCTGAGACGCTGGTGACAAACCCCGGGACGCTACTTCTTCGTCAGCAGAAGCTGTCCTGCCTTGTGTAGCCGCCCTTTGAAGCCGCCGGCGAGGATGCCGAGAACACCAGGCAGCTCAATCTCCATCGTCACTGCGGCGTCGAGCACGGTGACGAGGCCGGTAATGGTCTGGCCCATCGCGGCAACGCTGAAGGTCAACCGGTCGCCGTCCCAGCGCTCGCTATAGGCACGGCCGCTGCCCGGAAACTGACGTATGACGTTCGAGAAGCCGGCCTCGATGCGGCGGCGCGCCTCAACGCGGCCGAGCTGGTGTGGAATGCTGACGGTGATAGGTCCTGGCTACGCCCAAGGGTGACGCAAAGCGGAGCGTCATGCAATCGCCTCGCAAGCAGCAAATTGCAGACATCCGCTGACCGGAGCTGCGCGATTACCTGGAGCTGCAGCTGAATCGAAAGGGTACCTTATGGGAGCTGATTGCCTTCGGACAGTGGGATGATCACGCACCGCACAGCAAGCGAACTCCTATGGCTTCCTCACCTGAAAACACCAGCATGGCTCTCTTCTGCGACTTTGAGAATGTCGCCCTGGGCGTGCGCGACGCGAAGTACGAAAAGTTCGACATCAAGAAGGTGCTCGAGCGACTGCTTCTCAAAGGCAGTATCGTGGTCAAGAAGGCCTATTGCGACTGGGATCGCTACAAGGCATTCAAGACCACCATGCACGAGGCGAATTTCGAGCTGATCGAGATTCCGCACGTGCGACAGTCAGGCAAGAACTCGGCCGACATCCGCCTCGTGGTGGATGCGCTCGATCTCTGCTACACCAAGTCGCACGTCAACACCTTCGTCATCATCAGCGGTGACTCCGACTTCTCACCGCTGGTATCGAAGCTGCGCGAGAACGCCAAGCAGGTGATCGGCGTGGGCGTGAAGCAGTCCACCTCGGACCTGCTGATCGCCAATTGCGACGAGTTCATCTTCTACGACGACCTGGTGCGCGAGGGCCAACGCGCGCATGCAAAGCGCGTGCCGCAAGAGGAACTGCCTCCCGCGCCTCCGCGTTCGTCGGAGGAGGAGCGCCGTCGCAAGGAAGAGACTGAGCGGCGCCGCGTACAGGCGATCGAAATGATGCTGGAGACCTTCGAAGCGCTGGCCTCGGAGCGCGGCGATGGGGGCAAGCTGCGAGCATCGATCGTGAAGGATGCGCTGAAGCGCCGGCGCCCGGATTTCAACGAATCGTTCTACGGATTTCGAAGTTTTGGTGGCCTGCTGGAGGAAGCGCAGGCGCGCGGGCTGCTGGAGCTGGGCCGCGACGAGAAGTCGAACATGTACGTGTACCGCCAAGCGGCGCCCATGCCGCCCATCGAACCGCCGGTCCTGCCGGCGTCCTCAGAACCGCCCCCAACTGTGCAGGAACCCTCTTTCGAATCGCCTGCGCCGTCCCTGCCGCCACCCGATGCCCAGACGCGTCCCAGTCGCAAGCGGGCGGCCAAAAGGTCGGCTGCCCGGAAAGACGAAGTCGATGCCCAGGAAGCTGACGCCGAACCCTCGCGTACCAGAGGAACCGGCGCCTCTGCTCATGCGCGATCCCGCGCCGTCCGCAGGCCGAAGAATCTGTGATGCGTCGAAGATGGAGCTCGCGCCGCGCGGGCAGGACTACCATCCCAATCGAGGCGCGCGCCCTCGCGGGGAATTGTTCAGCGCCTCCTTTGGCGCGGCAATTCGGACTCAGCCTATTTCTTCTTCTTGCCGCGCTCAGGTACCACAGTGGTGATGGTGGACGTGACCGCACCTGGCGACAGGGGCTTGGCCGGTGACTGGTCCTTCTTCGGCTTCTTAGGTTCCTTGCCGCTGCGCTGGCCTTTCGGCATGGTGCTCTCCTGGACTGGAAACCGATGGTAGCCGCAAATCTACGAATCTACGTGCAGGTCGTTCAGCCGGTCGAACGTGTTCGTTCGCGGTCGCAGTCAAAAATTGCATGAACATCATCTGCTTCGATTTGCTCAAAAGTTTTTTTCGGGTCGCTATGAGTAGATTTCCATGGTGCCCGGTGGAGACGCGCCTTCACCGAGCATTGTCGGATTCCGGTCAGCGCAAAGGAAGCTCGACCAGCACGCCAGCGCTGATCGCGCCGGACAATTCGCGCACGGCTCCAACGCGGCTCAGGCAAGCA
>DASTGE010000781.1:0-5054 GCA_035719405.1 Burkholderiaceae bacterium | reverse complement strand
AAGGTTGTCCAACGGGAGGAACCGTCCCTCGGCCAACACGGTGGTCCGAGTGCGGTCAAACGCCGTGGCCTTCAACGGTGCCGGCTCGCCGGCCCTGCTCATCAGCTCGGGCACGGCATCCTGGGGGACAGCGAACTCGACGTCGATCGGCGAGATCCGCGTGACGACCGCGATGCCGTTGGCGTCGCCGCTGCTCATCAGATTTCCGGGATCGACCACGCGCAAGCCCACTCGTCCGTCAACGGGCGACGTGATGCGCGTGTAAGCAAGGTTGAGCCGGGCGGTGCCCTCGTTCGCTCGGTCTGAAACCACGGCTGCTTCCAGCTGTTTCACCAGTGCGGCCTGCGTGTCGACGTCCTGCCGCGCGATCGAGTCCTGCTTCAGCAAGGTCTGATAGCGCTGCAAAGTGAGGCGCGCGTTTTCGAGCTGCGCCTGGTCACGCATTCGCTGACCTTCGGCCTGCATGAGTGCCATTTCGAAGGGCCGGGGATCGATGAGCGCCAGCAACTGCCCCGACTTCACCATCTGGCCTTCGCGGTACAGCACCTGCTTGAGAACGCCCGACACCTGCGGCCGCACCGTCACCGTCGCGGTGGGCGTCACGGTGCCGAGTGCATCGAGCGTCACGGGAAGATCCGCCTTGGTTGCGGCAGCCACACCCACTGTCGTGGCCGGCGCTCCTCGGCCACCCGGACCCCCGCCATTCCGTGCTCCGCCTGCAGCGCCGCGACCGCCGGCGCTCGTCTGCGCATGCGTGAGGTCCCATGCCAGCCAGCCGAGCCCGGCCATTGCCAACACGGCAATCAGGCTTCCGAGCACCAACGCGCGCCGCGTCGGCGCTGCCCGCGCCTTCGGCTGCGCGGCACGATCATCCATCACACCTTGTCCTTGAGATTGTCGAAGGCGTCGATGTTCGCCAAGCAAACACCGCTCCCAGGGCGCATTCCGCCGTCGCCTCGATTCGACGCGACGGAGGTTGCTTTGATGTGTAGGTGATGTTTCGGGCAGGTGAGCGACGATGCTTTGTCGCCTCCATTGCGCTCCAGCACTCGAACGCGCTGGCGCCCTCCAGCCATCGCGCTCCGGTCAGCAGTGGTGCCTGCACATGCGAGCGCCGGGCCCAGGCGCCGAGCGGCACCTCATTCGGCACCTCATCCGCGCCGATCAGCTCTCGGCGATCAGCTTTTCCAGGAGGGCATGTAACGCGTTGAAGTCCGGCTCGCCCACATAGCGCTTGACGATCTCGCCACGCTTGTTGAGGACAAAGGTCGTCGGCGTGAGCCGGACCTCGCCGAACCGCTCCGCGATCTCGCCCGTGTTGTCAATGGCGACCTTGAACGGTAGCTTGCGGCTTTCCGCGTAGTTGGCCACGTAGGCCGGAGGGTCGTACGCCATCGCGACCGCGAGAGTATCGAAGCCGCGGTCCTTGTACTTCTCGTGCGTGGCGACGATCTGCGGCATCTCGTGCATGCAGGTCGTGCAACTGGTGGCCCAAAAGTTGACGAGCGTTACTTTGCCGCGAAACTGCGCCGTGCTGTGCTGGGAGCCGTCAAGCAGCTTGTACGCTACGTCCGGCGCCCGCTCGTAATGGCCGAGCGATTGGTAGGTGAGAACGCCGCCCGCGACGACGGCCAGTGTCACCGCGGCGGCAGCGACGGTACGGTAAGACAACTTCATATACAAAGTTTAGCAATCGGCGCAAACCCCGGCGCCAATTCCTACAACGTCTTCGATAGTTCGAAGAAGAGTGCCGAGGGCAGCGATTCGCGCAGTGCCTGCCGCCCGACCCGGGCAATGTCGGCGCCGCCAAGGGTCGACACTTCGAAGATTTGGCCCTCCTCGACGATTTCGACGAACACGAAATCCGGAACTTCCGCCCGCAATTCGTCGCGCAGACGACCGAGCCGCTCGCCACCCAGCACGCCTTCGTAGACGACCGCATGCGGCAAGCCGCTCCGACAGAATTCCCGTGCCTCTTCGACCGACCGCACGAAGTCGAGGGTGAGCCCCATATGGGCGATCGCCTCACGCACCTCGGCGCGCACGTCCCGGCGCGCCGCGAGCACCAGCACATGGCTGCCCGCGAGCGGTTTCGAATCGAATGACGACGGAAAGCCGTGATCTACCTCCACGGCGCTGACGGCGTCCAACTCGCGATTGACCGTGCGGGGAAACTGCAGTGTCACGCAGGTGTGTGCCGCACCCTCGGAACGATCCAGATCCAGCCCCAGCGTCCAGGCAGCCTGCTGAACGAGGCGCCATGCCAGCGTGTCCAGCGATGCGAGCCGGCCGTCGGACCGCAAATCCTCCGCACCCCGATGGCCGAAGCTGCACGTCAGCCTTGCCCGCCCCGGCCAGCCATGGGGGTCAATGCTCAGCGCAACCTCCGAGCAGGAGTGCTCGACGCACCAGTCGAGCAGCGCGTTCAGCAGCGTGAATAGCAGCGATGCATCGGCGATCACCTCTGCGCCGTTCAACCCTGGCCTCACCTGCACGCCCCGAAATTGCAGGTCGCGCTCACGCTGCGAGAGCACATCGTGCAGATGCTCTGCCAACTGCACCCGCTCGTTGCTTGGCTTCACGCGTCCTGAACCCAGTCGTGACAGCTGTTGGCCGACCATGCCGGCCCGCCGTGCTGCGGCGATCTCCTCGCGTAGGGCCCGCAGGCTTTGTTTGTCGATGCGCCCTGATATCGCCAGGGTGTTCACGCGCTCGATGGCCGCGCTCAAGGGCGCGGCGATCTCGCCCCCGATCTGCGTCAGCAACTCGCGCCAATGCTCGGCAGCATTCTTTTCGCCAGTGGCGCTGCCGGCGCCGTTGAAATCAACGCGGTCAGCAGGCTGCATTGAGCATGGCTTGCCGCAGTTCCTGAGGCGCACTGATCATGGCGTCATGGCCTGTCGCGATCTCGACAACCTTCCAGCCTCGCTGCTCACGGGCGCGACGGCGTGAAACATCGATGGTCGGCAGTGCGGGATTCGTGCAGTCGATGAAAATCCTCGGGATCGCCTCGACACGCCTGCTGTCGAAACGCAGCACGTCATCGTAGACACCACCTGGTTGCGGAGTCTGCCTTCTGCGCACCCAGTCGGCGTCGTCTCCCTGAAGTCCGAAAACCTCAGGCTCGGCGGGCGGGATCACGCCCACCTCCAGGATCGACTTTCGGCGCTGTGCCTGCGTTTGCGGGGCGTGCCCGCTCGACCAGCTTTCCCCGTCCAGGGGTATGACCGCGTCCAGGTAAACGAGGCACTTGATCCGGTCCGGCATCCGGTGGCCGACCGCAGTAATGAGCATGCCGGCGTAACTGTGGCCGACAAGTATCGCTTGCTCCAACTCTTCGGCATCGATCACCGCCGCCACGTCTTGCACGTGGGTTGCCAGACGGATGTCTGGCGAAAGCTGATGGGACCTTTCGCCGACGCCAGTCAAGCTGACAGCAAACGCCCGGTGACCTGCGGACCACAGTCCCGGAAGGATCCGCTTCCAGCACCAGGCTCCATGCCAGGCGCCATGCACGAGAACGAAGTCGGCCATCACAACACTCCTTGCTGTATTTTGCGGCAACTTCGGATCCGGCGTATGCAGCCAGCAATCGGATCCGCCTGTGCTCCCATAATTCGCCGATGAATGCGGTGCGGTCGATCAGCGTGCTCGCGCTATGCAGCGTGTTGTCGTGCGCGGCGTGCTCCCCGGCCCTCGATTGGCGCGAGATCCGTCCTGAGGGCAGCGGTGCCATCGCGTTGTTTCCGTGCAAGCCAAGCCGCGAAGTGCGGCGTGTGCGACTCGCCGGTGCGTCGATCGAGATGACCGTTGTCGCCTGTCGCGCCGGCGGAGCCATGTACGCACTCGCCTTTCTCGATGCAGGGGATCCCTCCAAGGTGGGGGTTGCATTGAGCGCCCTTGGTGATGCGGCGGCCGCGAATCTCGATGCGAGCAGTATTCAGCCGCTGTCGGTCAACGTCTCGGGAATGACTCCACATTCACAGGCGCACGGCGTCACGCTTGTCGGGCGCCTTCCCGATGGTCGCCCGGTTCATGAACGCCTTGCACTGTTTGCCAAGGGCACCCGGGTGTTTCAGGCGACCATGCTGGGCGAGCGCCTCGACGCCGAAGCCCTCGACACGTTCTTCAACTCGCTGCACGTTCCAAAGTGATGCCAGGGTCGCGTCAGGCCGCGCTCCATAATCGCTCCTCAATGCATTGCAGCCCCGGCTGCCCCGTGCGGCCGATAAACTCTTCGCACGACCATGGCCGGCCTTCTCATCATCGCGCACGCGCCCCTGGCTTCTTCACTGAAGGCAGTGGCAGAGCATGCGTTCCCTGACTGCACGCGAACTCTGCAGGCGTTGGACGTCGGACAGGACACGTCGCCCGACGAGATCGAGCGCCAGGCCCGGGCTTTGCTGCAGCGGCTCGAACAGCCCGAAGCGCTGATTCTTACCGACGTGTTTGGAGCCACGCCATGCAACGTTGCGCAGCGGTTGGCTGACGGGCAGCTCGTCAAGGTTGTGACCGGCATCAACGTGCCGATGCTGTGGCGAGCTCTTTGCTACGCAGCGGAGCCTTTGGACGCGGTCGTCGCTCGTGCGCTGGCCGGTGCGGCACAGGGCGTGATGCAGGTGGCCGTTTCAAAGCCTCAGAATCAGGCGAACGCACCGGGAGCTCATGATCAAGCAAGCCATTACGATCAGCAATAAGCTGGGGCTTCATGCTCGTGCGTCAGCGAAGCTGACCAAACTCGCCGGAACCTTCCGCAGCGACATCCACATGAGCCGCAGCGGTCGTCGAGTGAACGCGAAGAGCATCATGGGGGTTATGATGCTCGCTGCCGGCATGGGCACAGAGGTCGAGGTCGAAACCGATGGACCCGATGAGCAGCAGGCGATGGATGCGCTGATCGCACTCATCGGCGATAAGTTCGGCGAGGGTGAGTGAGAGCACCGGCAGGATCCGGCCTGATGTGAATCCGGACGCAGGAGCATGGGGTCCGCTGCTAAAGTGCTCGCATGAGTATCCAGGTGTTCGGCCTGCCCGTTTCGCGCGGCGTAGCCATC